>NZ_WANV01000040.1 GCF_015521605.1 Thermococcus sp. | reverse complement strand
TGGTATCCTTGAGGTCCAATACTTTGCCAGGAAATCTGCGAGCGATTTCGTAGGATAGGATCATGGCATTTTCTTTTACGTAGGGGTTCCTGTTTTTGGTCAGTTCAATGGCCTTTGGGAGTATCTTCCCTACGTGGGGCTCGATAACGTCGCTCCTCTGCTCGATAACCATCCCCAAAAGGAGCAGTGCATCTCCTCGGATACCCGGGGCGGGGTCATCCAGAAGTTCTATGAGTGCATTCAAGGCCTTTTTGTCCTTTACTGCCATTGATACAATTTCATCGAAGCGCTCTCCTTCTATGAGCTTTTTTATTTTATCTTTTTTTGAACCAAAGGAGAGGAATCCCATGGTAACACCACCTTGGAATAAAACTGAAGGCCTCCTGCTAAAAAGGTTTACTTCTTTATTGGTTTGATATATTGCTTAAATTCTGGAGGCCCTCCGAGATATCCTCACCGGTACTGTTCATCTGAGATCCTGCCCACTTAGCGAGTCCCTTGATCCCTATGAGCCGATATATTATTATGGCAGCGATCAGCATGCCGAGGGCGAACATCATGATGTACTCCAGAGACGCTTGGGCACTCCTATTCACCACTGACCACCTAATATAATTGGGTCAACATAACCAAAAGGAAGACTTAAGATTAAATAAAGAAAGATATTCCGAAATCAACCGCTCTGGTTGAGGTTCTGGAGACTCTGGTTAAGCTCATTGGCAGTGCTGTTTATGGTGTTGGTGGCACTGCTCGTCCTACCCTGAAGCTGCCTGACAACAATCAGGATTATTATCAGGGCAGCCGCAATCATAAACAGATACTCGATGGCACCTTGGGCCTTCCTCTTCATGTTATTCACCCCCAAAGGATTACTTCATACACTAATGCACTAAAAAAGCTTATATAGCTTTCTCCTCAAATTTAAGTCAAATCTCCCCAATACTGTAGAAAGTGCAGGGGTGATCATGTGGAATTGGTGGCTATCCAATCCGAATCAGTTAATATTGAGGATTGTGTAAAAAACATAGTGTCTAAGTCGCAGGATCTTTTATCCTCTAAACATGGCATTATATATTCCTCAAAAATACACCTGACATTCGGTGCTTTTATGAACCTCACAGTAACCCTTCTACTTGACCCCAATGGTAACACCCGTAAGGGTGTCCTCGCCGATTACTCGCCGGGAAAACATAAGGAGGATGCAATTCAAAAAACGCTGGAAAAACTGAACGCTAAGCTGCCCAGGAGCGCTAAAATCGTGGACTTTGAGATTGGAACCTACACAACCCCCGTGACGAGACGAACGTACGCCGTTGGGGTTGTCGTGTACAATGCTCCCCTCGAGATAAAATCGTTCACCGAATATACAATCAAAGAGCGCAGAGAGCTTCTGGCCAAAGTCCTCGAAAACTTCAATTACAATCCCCGGGTTCTCAACATTTCTGAGATAGCTAGAATGTTCGGGGTATCCAGAGACTCCATATACTACGACATTGAACAGATCCTCCGGGACAGGAAAGGGACTATCCGGTGACCCACAGGGGTCTCGGTGTCGCCGAGATTATGAAGATTATGAACGCCAGAATCGCAAGCGCGAGTCGCTTCTTTGAAATTGGGGAGACCTCATCCAGCGCGCCTGGATTGCCAACCGATCCCATTAGGAGAACCAGGATGCCCCATATAAGCCAGCCCACCCAGAGAAAGCTCATGCCAATGAGAACCAGGCCTACAACCATCGTGAGGTGTCGATGGGTCTTCTCGCCGAGGAATGAGCGGGCGATGTGTCCACCATCCAGCTGAGCCGCCGGGATGAGATTCAGAAACGTCACCAGGATTCCGACCCATCCAGCGATTGCCACGGGGTGAAGGAACACAACGCTGTTCTCGGGAAAGGTGACGATGTACTTTTCAATGAACAGGAACAGAAGGTTCTCACCGAAGGCTACCCCTCCCTGGGAGGGAGGGATTAGGTGCTGGGGCACTGGGACGGAAAGTCTGAGACCGATTATGCTGACTGGAATCGCAACTAGAAAACCGGCTATTGGGCCGCTGACTCCGAGGTCTATGGCGGCGTTTCTTGTGGGCAGAGGAGACTTAACCCGTATCACCGCTCCGAGCGTTCCGAGCATGCTCGGAAATGGTATGAAGTAAGGCATCGTCGCTCTAACGCCGTGATAAGCCGCCGCTATCTTGTGTCCGAGCTCGTGGGTGCCGAGTATTGCCATAACGCTTATCGAGAACGCGATGGCGTTGACGTACGGGTTTCTTATCCCCGGGAGGCCGTAATAGTCAAGGACCTGAATATACATCGAGGACAGGTAGTAGCCCGCAAAGATGGTTGTGAAGATAGTCGCTATCAGGAACACCCATGGAAGCCATTTGTTGTCCTCCTTGACTTCCCCGGCCGGGAATACGAAGAGCATGACATTGCCCTCGCGCTTTTTAAGGGCGGCCCAGTATCCAATCTCCTCCAGTTCCCGCAGAACCTTTTCAAAATCAGTCTCAAGGATCTCACGAACCTTAAAAACAGAGACATTGCCCTCTATCCTCTCCAGGTCAAGGAGGTAGAACTCCCTAAGTTTTTTCTCAAGGGCCTCGGGGGGCATCATGGGTTTTGGTTGAGGGGCTATCTGGAGGGCAAGCTCATTGGAATCGGTCTGGAACTCGACTAGAACCATGTCCTCTCCGCAAACGGGACAGCTCTTTTCGAGCAGAGGCTCGGTAGAGTCCAGTATCTCCCTGTGTTTGCAGTTGATGCACTCGTAGATTCCCCTTGTCATTTGGCTCCCCTAAAAGTGGATAGTTTGGATGGCTTAAAAAGTCTATTCCTCAATTTCGACCAGTCCTCTGTCGGCGTCCACGCGGGCGCGTTTTCCTGTGGTGAGCTTTGAGACGTCTATTCCATCCACCATGGGTATCCCCGCTATTATTGCACCCGTGGCGACTATTGTCTCAGCCTCTCCAACGATTATTGCCTTAGGTGCCTTACCATTTTTTCTGAGGGCATATATTATGTACGATCCGACGGTTGAGCCCTTCCCCCTGGGAAACGCCAGAATTTTGCCCGCTATGCTCTGTCCCCGTATGTCGCTTTCAGCGTCCGTCACAATTCCCGTTTCAGGGTCAACTCCACCGAGAAACGAGAGGGGTTTCTGAGAGACTATCAGCTCTCCCTCCGCTTTTCCACCGACTATTTTTCTGCCCTTAAACCTCATCATCCCACCTCACGGAGCGTCGTTGATAAGGTTCTCCACGTTATCCAGCCGTACGCTGAACCCAAAGGACCGGAAGTAGAACGCGCTCTTGCCGCTGTTCGTCGCTATTCCCCTGTACCATTCCTGGATGGGAGACACCACGAAGCACGCATCCGGAATTATTCTGCCGTTGTACCTCTCTATGATGTCAGTATAGCCAAGGGAGTCGGCCAGAGCTTTAACAGCCCTGCTGGCCGTTACAAACAGGGGGATTTTTAGAGGTTTCCCGCGCATCTTGAGGAGCTCGGCGATTTCTTTAATCTCTGCCAAAGATGCGTGGGGACAGCCTACGAGTATCATGTCGATTTCGCTCCATTCGTCTGAAAACTGCTCTTTGACTGCCTGGATGTCAGAATCCTCAACCGCTATTGTCTCAATTTTGTCCGTGATGGCATTGCGGTATTCGGGAGTTTCGTTTTCAACATGGTAGAGCGCTATGCTCCCACTGGCGGCCATGGCAGCTCCCATCTCCTTGAGAAAATCCGTGTTTTCTGGTCTCAGACCGACAAAGTACGGAACATCGTTTCCCAGAACTTTTCCAAGATGATAGCCGAGGGCGGAGTAATCGACGAAGGTCTCAACTTTTGCCTCAACGCTGATCCTGATTGTGGCCTTTCTATTCTCATCCCTGTGAAGGCCATAGTTGGGAGTCTTGCCGACTATCGCCGCGGCCAGGCTTGAGGGTCCGCCTTCTCTGTTCGTCCTCGCCCCCAGGATGGAGTTCGCAAAGCTGACTGCTGAGCTCTCACTCCACGCCAGATGGTCGCCGAACTTTGGAAGATTCGCCCCATAGTAAGGTGTGCAGGTTGAGGTTATCTCGATCCCCATCCTGCGGTAAAGTTCAAGGACTTCAAGCTGCTTCTCCATGAACTCATCGTCTCCTATCCCTGCCGGATTCAGGGTCGTGTAGACGCTGACCTTTGCACCTGCGTCCACAAAATCACGAAGGAATTCAACACCTGCCTCACCGATGTTCTTGTACGAGACACCCGCTATCTGGGCACTCTTGATTGGGATCAGCCTGTCTGCGCCGTATATCTCACCGAGAGCGACGAGTATCTCCATAGCCTTTTGAAGAGCATATCCATATTCCCCGGCGAGGATGAGCTCCTCCTCCTTTGTCAGATACATTCAACCACCCATTATCTGAGGAACTTCTCTGCTTATAAGTTCTCGCTTCTATTGACTAAAGTCAAGATCCATGGCGATTTATGACGGAAATTTTATAACCTTTTACGATAATAATTAATGCCTACCGGGGGTGTTGCCTATGGTAAGCCGAAGTAAGAAGGCAGCCTTGTTGCTGTTTTTGGTATTTAGCAGCATGACCGCAGGACAGGTAGCAGCGGATTTCTGGGGCGGCACGTACGACGTGGTTCTGTCGGACACGGGAGCGTTCTTCTACGATACCAAGACTGTTGGCCTTTGGCCCAACTACTACACCTTTGTGATGTGGGGAGAAGTGGAGTCCTACTCTACCTCCTGGTACGAGGGCAGGGGACACTCCAGTATTGCGGTGATAGTGCTCGGAGTTTATTTCTTGGACTACTCGTCAGTGAGAATCACCAACACCCAGGGCTTTTCTCTGTCAAGGACGTACACCCAAGCGAGCTTTACGGGGAGCTTCTACTACCCGTTCCTTGACGACGGAGACGGTGGACCGCGCTCTACGATGACCATGAAATGGCACTACAAGCTGGTCGGAGCCGGAACGTTTTGAGGGGGTGGTGTGAATGAGGAGGTACGTCCTTCCAGTTGTTGTGGTTCTCGTCGTCCTTGGAGGTGTTCTGAGCACGGCATACGCTCTCTCTCAGCCGCCTTCACAGGAAACATTGGCATTGGCCCTGGAAAACACGAAGAAGTATCAGTTCTCCCGCAACGTTGAATTCAAACAGTACAGGGTTTATGTAGTTCACAACGGGAACTCGAAGAGCATCCGGCGGGAGTTCTTGTACACTGGCAGGACTGTGACTAAGGGCACCGTGGACCTCACTAGGGGAATCGTCACCGAGTACGACGAGCTGTATATAAACGGCTCCCTAGTGATGAAAGGCGAGGCCGTTTTTGACCTCAATACCGGGAGGATCTCCGGAACCGTAACCCTTGCCAACGGAACCAGGATGGACATACTTCAGTTCTGGGAGCGGTACTATGGAATCAGTCAGGAGCAGGCCATGGGGATGCTGAAGGCCAATCTGCCCACGCTGATGCTACGCGATGTGGCCCTCAAGTCCAGGGACTTCCAGGCCCTCAAGGGCTCCTTCTCACTGACGGACAGGATACTCATGGGGCTCGGACTCAAAGAGAAGCTCTTTGAATACCGCTTTACTGCTGGAAACGGGGCGGAATGGAAAGTGCTTGTAAACAGCAAGGGGCTTCCAGTTAGGTTCGAATACGGCAGCGAGGATGCCAAAATCGTGGTTAACATAACCCCCCTTGACTGAGTTTCTCTTTATTTTCTTCCCGTTTTTGGCGGTTGGCATAGCATTGTCCCGCCACAAAATTTATAAACCCTCCCCGGTTCACTAACTAACGGGTCGAGCAGCGGGGTGGGGCAGCTAGGAGTGCCCGCCGGGCTCATAACCCGGAGGTCGGAGGTTCAAATCCTCCCCCCGCTATACGACTTAATTTTGTGGTAATCTTTTTCGGAGGTATGTGGGTAAAAAGCTTCGAGGAAGGTTTCTAGTTTCTCTTGTTTTCGTAAGATTGAGAAGCCTATCTTCTCCGCGAACCTTGCAACACTAGTTCTTCTGTGGATACTGATCCTGTAAAGGTCGTTGTTGTACTGATATTCTTGTCCTCGAATCATAACTTTTGTGCCTTTTTTCTTGACCAAATATATTGTTGAGTGGATTCCTAGGGTTCCTAATAACTCCTTGCAGAGTTTGAGGACTTCTGTATTATAGTTATCTGCCACAATGGTGGTTCTTCTTGGATCTTTTTTATCTACAAAAACACTCCCCTCACTGTCAAAGAATCCCCTTAGAAACTCCTTTGGATGCACTCTAGCAATCTCAAAGAGCTGCTCTTCTGGACCTTTCAAGAACATGAACAGTTCCTTGTTGGTAACCTCAACCCACCATCTATCGCTTCGCCCTTTATTGTGTTCAAAACCAGTCCTAGGATTTACTCCTATTGATTCCATAGCCTTCTTAAAACTGTTGGTAAAATCCCTGTCCACGACCTTCAGGCGGATTCTGTATTGGTAATTCCTGTCACTGATAGAAGCATCGCCAAGATAAACTCCGATTATATATGCCAATCCGGGAGAGGGGTTTAAATTAACGCGCTTTGTTTTGTTGAAGGTGTTGTGTGTCCCCTTGCACCACCGTAACACGGTTGCCTTTGAGAGGGAAACCTTGAACTCTTCAGCTAATTCTCTTGTAATCCTTAGGTAGCTCATTCCAGATTCACGAAGTTGGAGGGCACGTTCCTGTATTCTCTCTACCTCAGAGGGCGGGAGCTCTCTCAAGGTCCGCATGTAACTATTTTAATTCGTTTATTTAAAACTTTTTTGTCTCGTAAACATGGTGGGCAAACCTTTTTAAACCTCCCCTCAATTCCCTACGCGAAGGGGCGGCTGGCGGGAGCTGGCCGTCACCGGGAGGTGCATGATATGGCAAGGATACACGCGAGAAAGAGGGGTAAATCAGGTTCTAAGAGGCCACCGAGGACCGCTCCGCCGACCTGGGTCGAGTACACGGCGGAGGAGGTCGAGGGGCTCGTTATCAAGCTTAGGAAGGAAGGCTACAGCGCGGCCATGATAGGGACGATCCTCAGGGACCAGTACGGTATTCCGAGCGTCAAGCTCATCACGGGCAAGAAGATTACCAAGATCCTCGAAGAGAACGGCCTCGCACCGGACATTCCGGAGGACCTCATGGCCCTCATCAGAAAGGCCGTCAAGCTCAGGAAGCACTTGGAGATGCACCCGAAGGACAAGCACTCGAGGAGGGGCCTCCAGCTCACCGAGAGCAAGATCAGGCGCCTTGTCAAGTACTACAGGAGAACCGGCAAACTGCCGGCCAAGTGGCGCTACGATCCGGAGCAGGCCAAGCTCCTGGTTCGCTGACCCCCTTTCCTTCTTATAAGGTGGTAAAATGGACCGGGGCGCTTTCTTTGAGAAGGCCCGAGAGGGAGCAGAGCTAATCAAGATGCACGTTGAGCTAGGGCATACTATCAGGATAATCTCCCACAGGGACGCCGATGGTATCACCGCTGGAGCGGTTCTTGCCAAGGCCGTTGCCCGGGAAGGCGGCAGTTTCCAGCTCAGCATAGTCAAACAGCTCAGCGAGGAGCTCATAAAGGAGCTTGCCTCAGAGAAGCACAGAATATACGTCTTCACAGACCTGGGAAGCGGTTCCATGGAACTGATAGAGCGGTATCTCGACTTCGCCACGGTTGTCGTTGCGGACCATCACCCTCCTGAAAAGGACGAGTTCTCCACGGACTCCCACGTGCTGGTAAACCCTGTCCCCTTCGGTGCCAACAGTGTCCGAGACCTCAGCGGTTCTGGCGTTTCCTACTTCGTCGCCAGGGAGATGGACGGGAGGAACATGGACATGGCGTACATCGCCCTCGTCGGTGCCGTCGGGGATATGCAGGAAATTGACGGGACCTTCCACGGACTCAACACCGATATCATTGAGGACGGCAGGAAGCTGGATATTCTGGAAATCAGAAAGGAACTCCGTCTCTTTGGAAGGGAGAGCCGGCCGCTCTATCAGATGCTGGCTTACGCCACCCATCCAGAGATCCCCGAGATAACGGGGGACGAGAGGAAGGCAATAGAGTGGCTCCGCGCCAAGGGCTTCGACCCGGACATGAAGTACTGGCAGTTGCGGGAAGAGGAAAAAAGGAAGCTCCACGATGCGCTGGTGATACACCTTATCAAGCACGGTGCTCCCAAGGAGGCCATAGACAGGCTTATCGGGGACGTCGTCATAAGTCCGCTCTATCCGGAGGGTGATCCCAGACACGAGGCGAGGGAGTTTGCGACGCTCCTCAACGCCACCGGTCGCTTAAACGCCGGAACGCTGGGGGTTGCCATCTGCCTCGGCGACGAAGATGCCTACAGGCGCGCCAGAAAGATGCTGGAAGACTACAAGCGGGAGCAGATAGAGGCCAGAAAGTTCCTCATCCAGAACTGGAGCATGGTCGATGAGGGAGAACACGCGTACATTTTCTACGCTGGCAGGAACATCAGAGACACCCTCGTTGGAATCGCCGCAAACATAGCGATAAACGCCGGTCTGGCCGATCCGGAGAAGCCCGTTGTGGTGCTTGCCGATAGCGACGAGGATCCAAACCTTGTAAAGGGCTCCGCCAGGACGACCGAAAAGGCCTTGGCCAAGGGATATCACCTGGGAGAGGCACTCAGAGAGGTCGCGGAAGAGCTCGGCGGCGAGGGGGGTGGCCACGCAATAGCGGCCGGAATCCGCTTCCCGAAGGACAGGATAAACGAGTTCATCAGGCTCTTCAACGAGGCACTTGGAAGGCAGGTGGAGGGAAAGGGCGGTGAAGATTGAAGCGAAGGCCGAGATAGTCTGGCACTACGGCGACCGGAGAAGGGCCGAGGCTATAGCTGAGGCACTGGAAGTGGACAACGTGGGCCTTCCGGAAAGCCTAAAGAAAAGTTTAAATGTGCTAACCCGATGGGAAGATGGGGACGTCATAACAAAGGTTAAATACTCGGGTGAGATTGAGACACTCATCAAAGCGCTGGATGATTTGGTGTTTTCAATCAAAATCGCCGAATATGTTACCGAAAAGGTGTGAACTGGAGGTGTTGAGATGGCAAAGGGTAACCCAAGGAAGAGGGCTGCTGCTACCAAGGATAAGTGGAAGATGAAAGAGTGGTACATAGTTTACGCTCCAGACTTCTTCGGAAGCAAGGAGATAGGCCTCACCCCCGCCGATGAACCTGAGAAGGTCATCGGGAGGGTCATCGAGACTACCCTTAAGGACCTCACCGGCGACTTCACCAAGGGCCAGGTCAAGCTCTACTTCCAGATCTACGACGTCAAGGGACAGAACGCCTACACCAAGTTCAAGGGACACACCCTCGCGAGGAGCTACATAAGGAGCCTCGTCAGGAGGAGAACGACGAGAGTTGACGGCATATTCAACGTCACCACCAAGGACGGCTACAAGCTCCGCGTCATGGGAATGGTCATCGCCTACAGGCGCATCCAGACCAGCCAGGAGAGGGCTATCAGGAGGATCATTCAGGACATCATCTACAAGAAGGCCGAGGAGCTCAACTACAGGGACTTCGTCCTTGAGGCCGTCAGCGGTAAGATGGCGGCGGAGATAGCCAAGGAAGCCAGGAAGATATACCCGATCAAGAGGGCCGAGATCAGGAAGATCAAGGTTCTCGCCGAGCCGGAGGCTTGATGCCTCCCAATTCTATTCTCCTGTGTCCGAGTTGTTCGGCAGGCTTTTAAGCGTCTGAGGGATTTTTCTCTCGGAGGTGCGGTTATGAAGTTCATAGTCAAAACCCAGCGGGGAATGGAGAGTGTCGCCGCCAACTACATCAGGGAATCCATTTCAGACGCCACAGTCTGGGCGTCTCCCATGGGATATTCTGGTCTTATCATCGTTGAAACGGATGATGAAAGCGCCAGTGACAAGATACTGAGGATTCCTGAGGTTGAGAGGTTGATACCCGTTGTCGTTGAAGTTCCCGGTGAGCTTGAGAAGATAGTCGAGAGCGCCGAAAAACTCGCTCCCCTGATAGGTGAGGGCGAGACCTTTGCCGTGAAGACGAAGAGGCGAGGCAAGCACGGGTTCACCAGTATGGATGTCAACCGTGAGCTGGGTGCCAGGATAAGGGAGCTAACGAATGCCGACGTAAACCTGAGCTGGCCGGACCGGGTTGTGCAGGTTGAGATAATCGGCGACAGGGCATACATCTCAGTGCTTCCGGGGGAAGAGTTCAGGAAGTTCACCCCCGATAAAATAGACGCCAGGAAGCTTTTCCGGAAGGTCACACTCGTCCAGATGCCCTACTGGGGGGACTACAAGGCCTGCAGAAGCTTTGGAGAAAAGATAGGGAGGGCCGCACAAGCCTTCGAGGTAAAGGAACTAATAATCGCCCCCAAGGAGAAGATGGACGCCTTCGAGCTGGCGGAGTTCATAAAGGGGGTAAGGGTGGGGCAGGAGAGCAGACATCAGATACAGCGTGAGGCGTATCCGTGGAAGGTTGAGAAGGTTCCAGTCTCGGTTTGGGACCTCTATCAGGTGGTCAGAGACAAAAGGAGGGGCAAGAGGCTGCTCATAATAACCGACCCCAAGGGACCAACCCTCGCCGAGGTGAAGGACAGGCTCGCGAAGGACATGTTCTACGCGAAGGAAGTTGTGATTTTCGTGGGTTCCCGTGAGGGCATCCCGCGCGGGCTCTTCAGATTCGCCGACTACGTCGTTGACCTCGCGCCGTACATGACGTTTGCCACGGAGCACGGCATCCCGGCTGCGCTCGTCTCACTCTGGGAGGTTTACGAGGAGTACGCCCGAAAGCGAGAGGAGAGAACATGAGCTTTTATTTAATTCTTGAATTGTGTTAGGCGAGGCGTCAGACCCTAAGGTCTTCCTCACCGCTCGGGAATCCGCCGTAGTCATCATCCGCCGGAAAAAGTTCCTTTTAGGGTTTTAAAACTTCACGCAATGAGGTAGAAGAGGCCGGCGCCGATAAAGCCTCCGAAGAGGCTCGCGAGGAAGTTGGTTGAGTTGTTGTTAGTTATCCCCTCGTTCTCAAGGGTCGCCCCTATAAGGCTGTCCAAGTTGACACCGATGAATCCGCCGATGGTGATGGCGAGGAGCATAGCTCCCCTGTCTGTGCTCACGGGGAGTGCGAAGAGGGCTATTATGAGGGCTCCTATAAGGGCAAAGACTTCCCCCGCCCACGAAACCGCCCCGTTGACTCCTGGCTTAACGGGTTTGAGTGTCGTGATAAGCTTGGGGTTTTTTCCAAAGATCTTGCCGAGCTCACTGGCCAGTGTGTCCCCGTTGGCCGTTGCTATTGCGGCAAAACTGGCCGCCCAGAAGACGTCCATCTGGGAGAAGTATTCGAAGGCAAGGAAGATGAGGGCAGCCAGGCCGTTGCCGAGAACGTTGCCCCAGCTCCTTATTCCGTCCCTGCCCTGAGCGGCACCCAGCTTTGACTTCTCCCTGAATTTGTACTTGGTGGCCAGAACGCCCAGAACCACAAAGGCCAGCAGTGCGGCGAAGGGGTATATTCCCCCCAGCTCCATAACCGACAGCCCGAGGAGTGCCGCGGCAATGGCGCCTTTGGCATCGAGGGCCTTGAATCTGTACGAACCGATGCCGAGTCCTGCGACCACTGCAAGATCCACTGCCACTCTCTCAAGCATCTCTGCCACCTGAGAGAAGTGCAGGTGGTGGCTTTATTATTCTTTCCCTCGTCGGTTGACGAAGGAAATAAAGGGAATCAGAGAACCTCAAACTTAACGGTCTCGGTTACGAAAGTTATGTCGAGCTTGTCTATGCCGGGTATCTTCTTGGAGACCTCGTTTATAATCTTCTCAAGCTCCTTCATATCCTTGGGGCCGACGATGTGTATCACGAGGTTGTGCGAACCGAGGGCGCGCTCGACTATCTTGATGTTCTCATCTTCAACGAGGGCTGGGATTATCTCGTCGATGCTGACCGAAGGCTTGACGGTGATTCCCAGTATCACGTGGACATAGCCAAGGGCATCGTAGTTGGGTATCACTGTGTACTTCTTTATGATGCCGTTCCTCTCTAGGCGGTCCATCCTCCTTGATATCCTCTGCCTCGTGGTGCCAAGAATTTCGGCGAGCTCCTTGTAGGTAAGGCGGGCGTTCTTGGCGAGGAGCTTCAAAATCCTGATGTCAATCCCGTTTATTTTATCGGCCATGTCTCCACCTCCCCAAAATCATGGTGAAGATTGAGCGTCCCAATTATAAAAATGTTTCGATAAGTTGGAGGATTTCTAATCAATTAGTCATTCATCTCACTGGAAATTTTGGCGTAATTCAACGGCATGGTAGTTCTTTATGTTACAAATTAGCACAACACTTGATGTTATGTTCATCTGTTGTTGGGCCATCGCCCGCTGTCGCGTTCGCGGTACTTTTCAATGCTCTTCTGGAGAGCATCGAGGAGGTCTATTCTGTAATAGTTGGCTATGCAGGCAAGGGCGAACATAACGTCACCGAGTTCCTCTTCCAGCCTGTCCCTATTTCCCGCTCCCTTAATTCCTTCCACATTTAGGAGTTCATCCGCGAGCTCTCCAACCTCCTCCACGAAGGCTGCGAGCATCTGAAAAGGCTCCCAGTAGCCGCCAAACTCCGCGACCAGCTCATGGACCTGCCTCTGGAGCTCGTTCATAACGTTACACCAGCTCGATGGTTACCATGGAGAGATACCTCTCAAGGACTTCGGTATTGGTTCTGTAGAAGTGCATCTTGCCCTCTTTTCTTTCGATTATCAGTCCAAGTGACTTGAGGGTGCGCAGGTGGTGGCTTATGAGGGTCTGGTCCTGGTCAAGTATCTTGGATATCAGGCACACGCAGAGCCAGTTGTCCTTGAGGAGCTTGAGTATCTTGAGTCTCAGTGGGTTCGAAAGGGCCTTCAGAAACTTTATCATGTCCCCCTCTACCTGGAGCTCCACCTCCCTGTCAAGGTCGGGGATACCGCACGTCTCTGCACAGTGGATAACGGTTTCTTTCTGCCTTGCGCTCAGTTCATCCAGGAGGTCTCTAATCTTCATGGCACAACACCTATAACGGGATTATGGGAGTTTCTTTTTAAGAATTTTCACGATGATGTTATAATTTTCATTTTTGGAAACATTCTCTGGAGTGGGATGATACCCATTAGGAGGAGCTTACCCCTAGGAGTCGGTGAGAAATCCCGAGAAAGCCACAAAGGACTACCCCCTGTTCGGGGGCTCTCTGCACAGGGGATAAATCCTCGTGGAAGGGCTCAGTCCACAACCTCTATCCGAAGCACGCTCCCATCGCTGCGGTATGCTCTAACGCTGTCCTCCACGAAGGGATAGGCGATTATGATGTGCACCCCACCGAACTTTGAGAAGAAGTTCAAGTCCGCCCCCGACGGCCTCGGATTCGGTCCCGGGTGAGAGTGGACGGTCCCTTTAATGCTCTCATCGTAGGGCAACATCCAGGTGTCGAAGAAAGCCGAGCTCCTTCCGAAGTGAGGGTTGGGAGCTATGAGAACCTCCTCGAACACCCCGTCCTTTTCCCTTAAAAAACCCGCGAACTCGTTGGGATAAAAATCCCTGGCGAGCTCCAGCAGGTACTCCAAAAGCCCACGCCGGATCCTGACCGCTTCCATCTTGCTCACCAAAAATATTTGAAATGCTAAAGAGCGGCTATGGCCTCTATCTCAACAGCCACCCCTTTGGGCAGGTTCGAAACCTCCACGACGGCTCTGGCAGGCTTTGACTTTGAGAAGTACTCCTCGTAAATCTCGTTGAATCTGGAATATTCGCCCATGTCTCTGATGTACACCGTGACCTTCACCACGTTTTCGGCGCTCCCACCGGCGGCCCTGACCACGGCCAGAAGGTTCTCGATAGCCTGTCTGGCCTGCTTCTCTATGTCCCCGGTAACCAGCTCGCCCGTTTCGGGGTTTATCGGTATCTGCCCTGAAACGAACAGGAACCTGCCCTCAGCGATTACCCCCTGGCTGTAGGGCCCTATCGGCCTCGGGGCTTTCTCCGTGAAGACCGTCTCTTTTTTCATCTTCTCCACCTCCCGACGGATCAGCGAAGCGAAGACTCCTCATCGGTTCCCCTCGGGTGTCCTCGGCCTCATCATTTCTTCTCCAAATACTTCTCAAGGTTCTTTGCGGGAACGTCCAGGGGCAGTCCTATCTTTCCAAGGACCGTTCTCAGGGCGTAAACCCTCGCGTGTTCCTGGAAGTCTGCTGGAGCATAGTTCTCGGCAGGGAAATGCTTGTACTTTTCAACGACCGCCGGTATTTCGGCCTTTTTGACCTTTTTAAACTCTCCGAACCAGGCCTCTATCCCGCCGACGTCGATTCCAGCGTAGAGTGGCAGTTTAAGAGTGATGCTCTCGTTTATGCTCGCAAGGAGTCTTGCAACGTCTGCCATGGGAGTCTTCTCATCGATAATAAGTCTTCTAACGGCCCTCCACTTCGTTTTTCCGCTCACATGGAATGCAACAAAGTTGATGTGGTCTTCGTTGTACGGGAAGACTATTTTAACCTCACCCAGCGGCTCTTCAGGATACTCCACCGGCACTTTTTTGGACAGTACCTCCCTGACGAGCAGGGCCTTAGCAACCTCAACGAGGTGTTTTTTGAGCTTCTTGTCCTCCTCAAAAACAAGCTGACCGAGCTTTCTCGCAGTCCCTGGTGATTTAAGGGCGACAACAGCGTCGCTCAGGTCTTTTTTCCCAATCTCCTCGGCGAGGCTCATTATTCCAGCGACGTTCATGACTTCCGTGAGGTACTCGGGTATCTTGGAGTTGACGGTGTTGGCTATACTCGCTATGAAGTGCGCCACCTTCTCGTCTTCCATATCAAGGAGCCTGTCTGCCACCTTCCAGTTCCCGTGATGGGCCGTAAACACTATCTGATCCTCAACCTTCATCGCTTCCACCAAGGATTATGGATGGCAAGCCCTATTTTAGCTTTTTCTCAGCAATCTCAAAAAAGTTATAAATCGCCCCGAGCATTCCAATTTGAGAGAGCGAAAGAGGGAAGCAAAATGGGGGAGGACACGAAGGTTGAGAGGGAAACCCTGGCCCCCAGGGAATACGGAGAGCGCCTAGACCTAGGTCTGGATTTCAAAACGACCGAGGATATAAAGGTTCCCGAAAAGCTCATCGATCAGGTTATCGGACAGGAGCATGCGGTGGAGGTCATAAAAACGGCCGCGACCCAGAAAAGGCATGTTCTCCTGATAGGTGAGCCGGGAACTGGTAAGTCAATGCTCGGTCAGGCGATGGCTGAGCTCCTACCAACGGAAAACCTTGAGGATATACTCGTATTTCCGAACTCCGAAGACGAAAACATGCCCAAGATAAAGACCGTCCCGGCCTGTCAGGGGCGGAGAATAGTCGAGAAGTACCGCGAGAAGGCCAAAGGCCAGGAGAGCATAAAATCGTACATACTCCTCTTCGTCATGTTCACTGTAATGCTGGCACTTTTTATAGACTTCAGCGCCACGACGCTCCTTATGGGGCTGTTTGTTGTCATACTCACCATAATGGCCCTCTCGAATATGCGTCTCAGGAGCTCAGTACTCGTTCCCAAACTTCTCGTCGACAACTGCGGCAGGACCAAGGCGCCGTTTATCGACGCCACGGGTGCCCACGCTGGTGCACTCCTCGGCGACGTGCGCCACGACCCCTTCCAGAGCGGTGGCCTGGGGACGCCGGCCCATGAGAGGGTAGAGCCCGGGATGATACACCGCGCCCACAGGGGTGTCCTGTTTATAGACGAAGTGGCAACGCTGAGCCTTAAGATGCAGCAGAGCCTCCTCACGGCGATGCAGGAGAAGAAGTTCCCGATAACCGGCCAGAGTGAGATGTCAAGCGGAGCAATGGTCAGGACCGAGCCGGTCCCCTGTGACTTCGTCCTAGTCGCCGCGGGAAACCTTGACACCGTTGACAAGATGCACCCGGCACTGCGCTCCCGTATCAGAGGTTATGGTTACGAGGTCTATATGCGCACCACCATGCCCGACACCATCGAGAACAGGCGCAAGCTCATACAGTTCGTGGCCCAGGAGGTAAAGCGCGACGGAAAGATACCACACTTCACGCGCGATGCCGTTGAGGAGATCGTCAGGGAGGCACAGAAGCGTGCCGGCAGAAAGGGACACCTAACGTTGCGCCTTCGTGACCTTGGCGGTATTGTGAGGGCCGCTGGAGACATAGCGGTCAAGAAGGGCAAGAAGTACGTGGAGCGCGAAGACGTCCTTGAGGCGATAAGGATGGCAAAGCCCCTCGAAAAGCAGCTGGCTGACTGGTACATAGAGCGCAAAAAGGAGTACCAAGTCATCAAGACCGAAGGGAGCGAGATAGGCCGCGTCAATGGCCTCGCGGTGATCGGTGAGCAGAGCGGTATAGTCCTGCCGATAGAGGCTGTGGTTGCCCCCGCTGCGAGCAAGGAGGAGGGCAAGATAATCGTCACGGGAAAGCTCGGGGAGATAGCCAAAGAGGCCGTCCAGAACGTCTCGGCAATAATCAAGCGCTACAAAGGCGAGGACATAAGCAGGTACGATATCCACGTCCAGTTCCTCCAGACCTACGAGGGCGTGGAGGGTGACTCGGCCAGCATAAGTGTCGCGACCGCCGTCATCTCGGCCCTTGAGGAGATACCCATCAGACAGGATGTGGCCATGACCGGCTCTTTAAGCGTTCGCGGTGAGGTGCTTCCGATAGGCGGGGCGACTCCGAAGATAGAAGCCGCCATAGAGGCCGGCATAAAGACGGTAATAATCCCCAAGAGCAACGAGAAGGACGTGTTCCTCAGCAGGGACAAGGCAGAGAAGGTTCAGATATTCCCCGTCGAGACCATTGACGAGGTGCTTGAGATAGCCCTTGAGGAGAGCGAGAAGAAGAGGGAGCTCCTCAAACGCATAAGGAAAGCCCTTCCGCTTTCCCTCTGATATTCTCTTCTGAATCCCCATTATCGAATATTTTTCTCCGTCTCGCTCCATTTTGCTAGAAACTCTTAAAAAAGGCAGGATTAGGTAAGCCTTGGAGGTGAGGTGAGTGCTCAATGTTGAGGATCTCAGGGTCACTGTTGAGGAAAAGGAGATTCTCCGGGGTGTGAACCTCTCGGTGGGTTCCGGCGAGTTCCATGTCATCATGGGTCCCAACGGTTCGGGCAAGTCAACCCTCGCCCTGACCATAGCAGGACATCCCAGATACAGTGTCACAGGGGGGAGAATACTCTTCAATGGGGAAGACATAACCGGCGTTTCTCCCGACGAGCGTGTCAGAAGAGGCATCCTTCTGGCGTTCCAGCACCCTGAGGAGGTTGAAGGGGTCAGGATAATGGAGTTCCTACAGCAGATTCTGGCCGAGGTCAGGGGGATGGATCCTGTTGAGGCCTACGATCGCATCGTCGATACCGCAGGGGAGCTCTGGTTCAGTGAGGAGGATCTGATAAGGTACGTCAATGTTGGCTTCTCCGGTGGTGAGAGGAAGAGATTTGAACTCCTTCAGGCGCTTCTCCTTGAGCCCAAGCTCTTGATTCTGGACGAGCCGGACAGCGGCGTTGATGTTGACTCCCTTAGTGTCATCAGCAGAAAGATTGAGGGGCTTCACGAGAGCGGAACCGCCATACTTCTAATCACTCACTACGGAAGAATACTTCAGCACCTTGACCCCAGCAGATTCAAGGTTCACGTCATGCGCGGGGGAAGGATAGTCCTAGAAAGGGACGGTAACTTCGTGAAAGAAATCGAGGAGAAGGGCTTCCAGAGGATATTCGAGGAGTGTGGGTGCGATGAGTGAGATAACCGTCCAAGAGGCCAAGGAGATAATAGCACAGGAGATAGACAACCTTGCGAGGAGAAACAATGAACCTGGGTGGATGACGCGGATAAGGTACAAGGCGCTGGATGCCTTTGAAAACGCTCCTCACAGAGACCCGATTATAAGCGAGGACGAGCTCCTCCGTTTTATTGCAAAGCCGGAAATAACTGGCATTCCCGAGCATATAGAAAGTCTTGAAGATCTGCCCCCGGGGATGAGGGAACTCCTCGACAGACTTGGTATAAGTGAAGTCGAACAGAAATACATAGCCGGACTGGCTGTTCAGACTGACACCGGCATCATCTACAACGAGTTTCTCAAGGAATGGGCAAAGAAAGGTCTCGTAGTTCTGCCGATGGAAGAGGCGGTTAAGAAGTACCCCGATGTTGTTAAACGGCATTTCCTTCAGCTTTTCCGTGCAGATGAGAGCAAAATGGCCGCCTACCACACGGCGGTATGGAACGGTGGAATCTTCCTCCACGTTAAGAGGGGTCTCAAAGTTCCGTTCCCTCTTCACCTGTTCTTCTTGATTCAGGAAAGTGCCTTGGCCCAAGCACCGCACATAATCATAATAGCCGAGCCTGACAGCGAGTTCCATCTCATAGAAGGGTGTACCGCGCCGGTGCTCGTCAAGCACTCTCTCCATCTCGACATGACTGAGGCGTATCTCCACGAGGGCGCAAAGGTTCAGCTTACCGTGCTCCAGAACTGGCCCGAATACGTCCATACAAGGCCCATGACCAGGGCGAGAATCGGCAAAGGAGCGCGCTTCATTAACACCACCGTTGGCCTTGGAACTGGCAGGAGCAACATAGCAAACCCCAAGTACTGGGTGAACGAGAACGGCTATGTCGAGCTTAATGGAATAATCCTCGGTCAGAGGGACTGGTACGTTGATCTTGGCGGCGAGATGTACCTCCAGGGCAGGGGCGCTGCGGGGATAAACGCAAGCAAGGCCGTTATAATGGACGGGAGCACCGTAATAACCCGGGGTAGGATAGTGGCAAAGGCTCCAAAAACCAGAGGGCACATAAACTGCGATGCATTACTGATGAGCGACAGAGCGACGATGGAGACATATCCTGGGCTTGTCAGCAAGGTCGATGATGCCGAGCTGAGCCACGAGGCCGCGATAGGTAAGATACGCGAGGAGGAGCTGTTCTACCTCATGAGCCGCGGTCTCAGTGAGGAGAAGGCGACGCAGCTTATAGTTAAGGGCTTCCTTGAACCGATGCTAAGGGACATTCCGATGGAGTTCCTCGTTGAGATAAGGAAGATTATCGAGCTCTCCGTCAGTGGTAGCATGTGATTGAAAAACTTTTCTTATATTATCCGGTCCCCCTAATTTTTCCCGCTTTTCCTGGGAAAAGACCTAACGAAGTGTTTTAACGCCTTTTATCGCCCATATGTGGGGTGAAAGTTATGGACGTAATGGCAAAGGCTTTTGAAGAGGCCAAAAAGAACCCTGCTTTAAGGAAGAGGCTCAGGATTAAAGCTGCCTTCTCGCTGGTACTCCTTGTGGGATTTCTGGGGGTTGTGTTCATAACGGTTGGAACAATAATCTCGGGCAAAAACGGCAGCTTTCTTGGGATGACCCAGCTGGACTACCTCAAGCTCCGTGCCCGCTACGGCATCGTCATGATGATCCTAATAACGATCCACTTAGTGATGAACAGAAGCATAATGAAAAAGGAACTCGAAATGCTCTTTGGATGATTCATTAATTCTTTTAAATTCAATTTTTGCACAGTTCTTCAACAAGCTTAACGACCTCGGGCAGGGCCTTCTCGACCTCGTCGCTCAGCTCCATTCCGAGGTCTATCTCCTTGGCAACAACTCCGATGAAGTGTATCTCGGCATTTGCGAGGCGCTTATCGAGCGACATGAGAAGTTTGAGCCCGTCTATTGCCCCCATGAAGTGGGCGCTCCTTATCTCGGCCCTGAGCTTCTCGAATACCTCCTCCCCCTTCAGATGCACTATCTTTCCCGGTGGAAACTCCGCGCTCAGGATGGCGTCGATGATTATAAGTCTCTCCTCCCCGCGGTAGTGGTTCGAAAGCCTGAAGATGTCGGTGCCGACCTCAAGGACGTTGCAACCCCTCTCAATGAGTATCCTCCCAACCTTAAGGCCCACCCCGTCGTCTTTCATCAGCTCGTTGCCGAGTGCAAGGACTAAGGTTCTCATCGTTTCTCCCCCCTCCAGTTGCTCTGGAGGGTTTATGAGCCTTACCAAAATCTTTATATATACGATAGGCAGTTGTTATAACTGCCCTCAATGTTTTAGTGAGGGATGTTCCTATGGTAAAGAAGATTGTGGTCTTGGCGTTGATCATCACCGTTTTCTCCGCAGGGTGTCTCGCCCAAGTTGGAACCAAAAATGCATCACAGGGATTCTCTCTCAGAGTAAGCTCTGTTCCATTCAGGGTTCCAATTAACGTGACTGCCATCATGGTTAACGTGAGCGCGGGCTTCATAGGTTATCGTCACCTCGTCAGTAACTACCAATATTTTGTGGTCTTTGTAAAAACGGATTCGGCAGTTTTCAACGTCTCAGCGTTTAAGCTCTCCGATGACGTTTACGTGGTACCCTATTATCAGTTCAAAGACTCACATGGACTCCCGGCATCTATAACCGTGTGGATGAAGAACGGTTCAACGGCGGTTGTGAACATTAATGTTTCTGGAACTCCCAAGAGGGTTGTTAACATGGTTGTCAACTACGAGGTCGATAAGAACGGAACGCACTACGTTGTTAGGCCCATTGGATGGTCAGTGAAAAGGCTTAGTCTATGGAACGAGACCTTCAACGTCACCGTGGAGTTAAATGAGCCCATTCAAATTCTCAATGCTCCTCCGGCTAAGCTCTTTAACAACACATACATCCTTCCCTCATCCTGCCGGGTCACGAACGGTGGTATCACTGTCGTCTACAAATACTCCATTGGTAATGTGTATATCGTTGGATCACTCGGCGAGGGTTTCGTTGGGAAAATTTACTTCCCATGCGAGAAAATGGAAAACAGGTAACTTCGGAACGACTCACTTTTTGTATCTTCAATCAGCAGTTACAGGGTAAAGCACCATTTAAAGAGAAAATTAAAAATTGCTCAGAGTCTCGCCACGTGCACTGAACAGGAGATGCACGGGTCGTAGGCCCTTACAACCATCTCCGCGAGGAGCTTGAGCCTCTCCGGGTCGTCGTTGTAGTGCTTCTCCGCCATCATCCTGACGTGCTCCTCCATCTGGGCGAGGTTGAACGCCGTTGGGGTTATGATGTCAGCATAGGCCACCCTTCCGTCCCTGACTTCGAGGGCGTAGACGAGGATTCCGCGCGGTGCCTCGGTCGTGCTGACGCCGAAGCCGTCCCTTATCTCGACCTCGTCCCTCGGTCTTACCGGCCACCTCGCGAGCGCCTCGTCGATTAGGTCGATGGCCTTCTCTGTGAAGTAGACCAGCTCAAGCGCCTGGGCCAGGTTGTTGGCGAAGGGGTTGGTCGGCCTGAGCAGGTCTCTGTGGCTCTCGTAGAGCTCCTTTGCCCTTCCGTAGAGCCTGTCTGCATGGTTGACAACGCGGGAGATGGCGCCGGTCATGAAGGGCTTCTCCCCGTTGTAGAAGCTGTGCTTGGCGAAGCTGTGCTCCACAACGCGCTCGACCATGTGCTTCTTGTAGTCCTCGCTCGGGAACTCGAAGCCGTCGCTGACGCTTATGGCGTCGCCGTATATGCCGTAGACGTCCCCCCTCGGCTTCACGGCCATGTGGATTATCGGCCCCTCGACTTCCTCATACTGCTCCAGCTTGGCGAAGAGCTCGAAGGTGTACTCGGCCTTCGGGAGCGCTTCGTTGAGACGCTTCTTCATAAGCTCAAGGGTGGTCTTGCCGGGCAGTTTGCCAAAGCCTCCGAGGATCGCGTTCTCCTGGTGTATCGCCCTGCTTCCAAGCTCGTCCATTATCCAGCCTCCGAGGTTCTTGAGGTCGAGGGCAATGCCTATCTCCTTCTTGTACTCATCGACCATCTTGAGCGGGTTGGAGTAGCCGAGGTAGTCCGGGAGGACGAGGAGGTATAGGTGGAGAGCGTGGCTCTCTATCATGTCGCCGATGTAGAGGACCTCCCTGAGGGCCTGGATCTCCTCGCGGGGTTCAAAGCCAATCGCCTTTTCGGCGGCTTCAACCGCGGTGAGCTTGTGAGCGGCCGAACAGAAGGAGCATATCCTGGGGTAAACCGCCAGGGCCTCGTCGAGCTTCTTGCCTATGGTTATGGCCTCGAAGAACCTCGGGCCTTCTATGATGTTGATCCTGACCTCTTTGACGCCCCCGTCCCCGACGACTATCTCAACGCCGCCCTTGCCCTCAACGCGCGCTATGTGGTCAACGGTGATAGGAAGGTAGAGGTTCTTCATTCTTCCACCTCCTGGAATATCTTCTCAACCATCTCTTCGAGCTTCGGGTTGTGGGCGTTGAATATCTTCATGCGCTGGAGTATTTCTTCCTTTGTGAGTCCCTTCTCCCTGAACGTCTTGGCCAGGGAGTCGAACCAGGCGACGTCGTAGCCTATCGCTCCCCTGCAGCCAATGCATGCCACCCCAAAGCCCGGACAGCGGGCGTCACAGCCGGCTCTCGTTATGGGACCGAGGCACGGTTCACCTTTCTCTATGAGTATGCACGGGTGTCCGTTCAGCCTGCACTCAACACAGACCGGGTAGTCTATGTCCTCCGGCCATGAGCCTACGAGGAAGGTGCCGAGGGCGTAGAGGAAGTCCTTCTTCTCCGGCGGGCAGCCGTAGATGCGGTAGTCTACCTTGATGTACTCCTCGACTGGCTTCGCAGGTTTCGGCTGGAACTTAACCTTTGCATCGCCGTATACAGTCTTCCACAGCTCTTCCAGGCTCTTGTCCTTCTCCCAGCTCTGCACACCGCCATGGACCGCACAGGAGCCAACGGCCACAACGATTTTTGCGTTCTCGCGTATCTTCCTGACGAGCTCAACTTCCTCCTCAGTGGAGACGCTTCCCTCGATGAAGGCTATATCCACCGGCTCGTCCTCGTAGCTGTCCCTCTCGACCATGAACCAGCAGACGATTTCAGCGTGCGGAAGCAGCTGAAGGAGCTCGTCCATCATCGCCATCTGGAGCTGGCAGCCGTAGCATGAGGTGAGAGCGTAAAACCCGATGCGAACCTTTCCGTTTCCTTCCATCTCCACCACCTCAGTCCAGTAAGCCGGGCGTTGATACTATGTCGAAGTACGTGAAGACCGGGCCGTCCTTGCAGATGTACTTCCAGCTCGTGCTCGTTCCGACGTTGCAGTGACCGCACTTCCCTATTCCGCACTTCATCTTCCTCTCCAGCGTCACGAATATGTTCTCAGGCCTGTAACCGTAGTTGATGAGGGACTCAAAGACCGCCTTGTACATCCTCGGCGGACCACATATTGCCACGGCGGTGTTCTTCGGGTTGGTGTTGGCCTCGACTATGAAGTTCTGCGGTCTTCCGTGGAGTCCAGGCCACTCGGGGTCGCGGGTAACGCTCTGGATTATCTTGACGTTCTCGGCCTCGGCCAGGTCCTTCATGGCCTCCAGCTCCTTGTAGAACAGGAGGTCCTTTCCGTAGCGGGCGGTGTTGATGAAGGTGATGTTGCCGTACTTCCAGCGGTTGTCCATCGCGTAGAGGAAAACGCTCCTGAGTGGGGCGGTTCCAAGGCCTGCGGCGATAAGGAGCAGGTCCATGCCCTCCCACTCGTCAACCGGGAATCCGTTTCCGTAGGGGCCGCGAACGAGGACGGTGTCTCCGGGCTGGAGTCTGTGGATGACGGTGGTGACCCTTCCGGCCTTCCTGATGCACAGCTCGAAGAACCCCTTCCTCATCGCTGAGGAGCATATGCTTATCGGAACCTCTCCGACGCCAGGGATAGTGAGCTGGACGAACTGTCCCGGGCGGAAAGTCCACTTCTCGGCCAGCTCTGGATCCTCAAACCTGAAGAGGAACAGCTTTTCCTTCTCCGTGAGCGGATAAACCTTGAGAACCTTTGCCCTGTGGAGTGCGTAGGGGTTCTCGTCCGGCATCATAATCTCCCTGGGAACTACCTCGCTCATATGTCCTCACCCCTTATCTCCGAGGCGTAGGCGAATCCCCTCTTTGGAATCTCCTCGCTTATCTCAGAGGGACAGGCCTTCTCCTCAAGTCCAAGGATTGTGCGCAGGTTCTTCACGAAGCTTATGCCCGCCGGGCAGAAGTAGGTGCACCTGCCGCAGCCGACGCAGTAGCTTATGCCGAGCTTCTCGTTGTAGGCGTTCTTACAGAGGTACCTGTTGCGGAAGCGGTCCTTCTTGGTCGGCCTGAAGTTGTGGTTTCCTGCAACGAGGCCGTGGCTCCTGAGCTGGCAGGAGTCCCAGCGCCTCTCGCGGTAGCCTGTGTTCCCGTCGAGGTTTACGATATCCTGCACCTCGTAACAGCGGCACGTCGGACAGGTGGTGTTGCAGTTGCCGCAGGCGAGGCATATGTCCGCCTGCTCTTCCCACATCGGGTGTTCCATCTCAAGTTCAAGGAGATAGCGCAGGTTGCTCCAGTCCTCGTGGTACTTGAAGGCCTTCGAGCGCTTGTTCTCAAACTCACGGAAGTTGCAGATGTCTTCGTTGGTGACCTCCTCAAAGAGCTTGATGTTCTTGTCAACTATCCTGTGGCCGGTCGGTGTTCCAACGCGAACGAGCCAGCCGTCCGGGAGCTCGTGGAGGAACAGATCGAAGCCATCGTCGGCAAAATCCGTCTCGCGGAGGTTGCAGAAGCAGTACTCATCCGGTATACAGCTGATGCCTACGATGATGCCCTTCTCCCTGCGGACCTTGTAGTACTTGTCCGGAAGCTCGTCGAGGTATATGGTGTCGAGGATCTTGAGGCCGAAGATATCGCAGGCGTGGAGACCGAAGAGAACGAAGGGCTCAACGTCCTCTATGACCTCCTTGTACTCGGCCTTGGAGAGGTTGAACTCGAAGAGCTTCTCCCTCGGCAGGAAAAAGAACTTCTTCGGCGGCATTATCGTTCTGTTGTAGTGGAACTCGACCTTTTTGACGTCGTCTATTTCCCTGAAGTCGTAGAACTTCTCGGAAATTTTCACGGGGGCGTAGAGCTTGCCCCACTCCTTCAGCCTTTCAAGGAACGCATAGGTATTTTCCTTCGGGAGCTTAACGTATCTCAACCCAACCACCTCCAATGAACATAACCATGCACGTGCTCATCTCTGTCCCCTCAATTGAGGCTTGGCCGGAGGTTAAAAAAGCGTTTTTAAACCCGAAAATTGTAAACCAAAAGTTAACAACGGACTTTTCGGCGAGAGAACAGGGGTCGGCTAGGCGTTTCGGGCGTACGGTCGAGTTTTCGAGGCAGTTTGTCCCGGTCAGGGAGGGTGATGGAGAAGTTGAGGCCACTCGCCAATCCCCGGGAAAAAAACTTCGGCTCACGGCTCGCCTCGGAGCCTCTTCTCAAGCCTCAGGTAGATGAAGAGGACTATCATGAAGAGGGTTATGTAGTAGCTCCACCGGAAGGATATGAGCCCCATTATTCCGAGTGTGTATATGATCGTCAGGATAACAACGATGGCCAGCAGTATCCTGTAAAAAGTCTTCCGCTCCATACTCCCACCGGAGAAAATTGGTAGGGCCCTTTTTAACGGTTGCCCGGAAAATAAAATGTGGGGGTTCAGCCCCCGCTGGAGGCCGTTGCATTGCATACGAGCGGCTGGAACTGGTAGTTGAAGACGTCCGGGTGCAGGTACTCGGCGATCTCTTCCAATCCATACACTATTCTTGGCCCCGGCCTGGAGACGAGGTTGTCGTCGCTGATGGTGAATACCATGCCGTTCTTAAAGGCGTTCGTATTCACGAGCTCCGTGCTGCAGAGGTCTTCCGCGGTGATGCCGGCATGGGCGGACACTATTATCACATCGGGGTTTCTCTCAAGGACCTGCTCCATACTTACCTGGGCCCAGCCGCTCATGTCGGAGAATATGTTTTCACCGCCCGCGAGCCTGATCAGGTCGTCCTGGAAGGTGCCGCTGCCGGGAACGTAAAGCGGATTCCACCAGGTTATGAAGAGCACCTTTGGCCTCTCCTGGCCGCTGACCATTGAGGTGACGTAGCTCACCTTTGCCTCCATGTCTGCGACCACTGCCCTGGCTCCCTCCTCGCGGTTGGTTATCTTTCCGAGCATCTCTATGGCCGTGTAAATATCGCTGATATTCTTCGGGTCCACTATGACCACCGGGGCTATCTTCTCAAGGTCGTTCAGTATGGACATTGAGAAGCCGTCCGCAAGGATCAGGTCAGGGTTCAGGGACGCAATTATCTCAAGGTTCGCGTACTGGCCGTAGCCACCGACCCGTGTGATGTTCTCCACTGCCGGCGGGAAGTCTGCCCACTTTGTGACACCAACGAGCTTGTCCCCGGCACCTATGTAGAAGAGGCTCTCGGTAATGCTGGGTGCGAGGGAAACTATCCTCTCGGGTTCCTTCTCGATGGTGACCTGCCGCCCCGCGAAGTCCGTGACCGTGAGTGGGTAGCTGACTTTGAAGGCCTCAGGGTGGAGGAGCTTTGCTATGGCTTCGAGTCCTCTAACAACGCGCGGACTTGGGTGTATGAGGTCGTTTTCGTTCTCAATAACATACACCTTCCCCTCCCTGGCGGCCTTCGTGTTTGCGAGGGGGCCGTTGTAGACATCCTGAACCGTCATGCCGCAGTGGGGCGTGAGGATTATGACCTCAGGGTTCCTCTCAAGAACCTGCTCCATGCTGACGGCTGGCCAGCCGCTTGCGTCGGCGAATATGTTCTCCCCTCCCGCGAGCCCAATGACGTCGCTGATGAACGTGCCGCCTCCGGCCGTCATGAGCGGGTTGTTCCAGACGACGTAGAAGACTTTGAGCTTTGGTTTGTCCGTAACGGCGGAGCTTATAGTCTTGATCTTCGTCTGGAACTCGATGACGGCTTTCTGGGCACTCTCCGGGGCGTTGAAAATCTGGCCCAGGAGTTCGAGGGCCTTGGGTATATCGTCGAGGCTGTGGGGGTCAACGACAACCACGGGGGCTATCTTTTCGAGGTCGCTGAGAATGGGCATTGAATAGCTGTCAACGAGTATGAGGTCCGGGTTGAGGGAAGCGATTACCTCAAGGTTTGCATACTTTCCGTAGCCGCCTATCCTGGTGACGTTGGCAACCTCCGGGGGGAAATCATCGTAATCCGTAACCCCGACGACCCTGTCGAAGAGGCCGAGGTAGTAGAGGTCCTCCGTGATGCTTGGGGCCAGAGTTACAACGCGCTGCGGTTCGGAGTCTATAGTGACCGTCCTGTTCGCGAAGTCCGTAACGGTTACCGGATAAGATGGCTTCTCGGATTCCGTGGACGTATGGATGGGGGAGGATGTCTGCGGGGTTGTCTGGGAGGTCGTGGTGGGTGTCTCCGTGACACTTGACGGCTTGGAGGTGCTTGACGCAGTATTTTCACCGCCTATGCAGCCCGCCGCTATGACGGCGCCCAACAGCAGGAGCATGAGCAGGAGGGCACTCCTCTTCATTCACACCACCTGGATTATTTGTCCATCACTGATTTGGCTGGGGGTATATAAAGTTGTTGGATATTTTGGCCATCAAGATAAAGGAGAAAAGCGACCGATCACGGTTTCCTGAGCAGCAGAAACACAAGAACAGCGGCACCAATGAGAAGCATCACAGCGAGCCCCACAATCCAGAGGGGAGTCCTTGGCGGTGCTGATGTTGTCACTGACGTTTCGCTGGTGCCGGTGGTGGTCTCTGCCACAGGCTTTGAGGTAGTCGTGGTGGAGACCGTGAGGTGCGTGGTTGTGGTCGTCCGCTGCGTTGTGGTTGTCGTTGTCACCGTGGTGGTTGTGGTTTCCTCCGGCGGGGCAAGCTTCGATGCCTCAAGGATGGCCCAGCGGAGGAGGTTAGTCACGAACTGCTGGCCATCGAAGAGATAGCTGCCGTAGCGGTTCACCCATATGGGCACGGGGCTTCCGTATGGACTTTCCGCACTGACTATCAGAATGCTCTCCGCCCCGTTGGGGAGTTTGACGAACTCCACGGCCAGGAGCGTGAACAGTCCCCTGTCCCAGGCTTTGTAAGCCCTTGCCTCGGGGGCGTAGTCATCCTCTATCATCCCGTTACCGCTGGTCGTGACTATCCGGTAGATGCCCTCAGGGATCTCCCCCGCGATTAAAGGATGCCATCTGCCCTCTTCGTCCACCCACGCCAGGACACCCGGCTCATGGAAGAGAACCTTACCCACTTCGCCCTGGTATCCCCTGTTGAGAATATCCGCGTCGGGGGTTTCCAAGTCCACCCTGACGAAACCGGCCACGTATGCACTCTTCCCGGCGTTGCTGAACGTGTCGGTTGCCGTGGCGTAGTCTATCCTCAGTCTGGTGTTCGGTATTGCCGAGAGCAGTTCGTTGACGTTTCGCTGGACGTAGGCACTGTCCTTCCTGTCACAGTCTCCGGCAACCCACAGGACTTTCCCTCCCTCTGAGAACCACTTCACGATGGCCTCCATTTCCCCGGAAGAGAACCTCTTCCACGGCTGCCCTATTATAAGGACATCAACGCCCTCCAGAGCCTCGTACGTGATGCCGTCGCCGAGGTGCTTGACACCGGCGTTCTCAAGCTCCGGGCTGTAGCCAATGTAACCCCAGTCGTACCATGAAAGGGTTGGTATCATGCCCTCGGCTATGACCTTTCCCGTGACAGGGTCAACTATGGGCGAGACCAGCGCTACCGTCCCTTCATCGTGTGAAACGTCAACCGCTATCGTGGTTGCACCCGCGTATTGGGAGAAAAAGAGGGCAAAAATGATCACCGTGATTAACATCTTCTTCATCGCCCGTTCCCCCTCGTATTATTTTTCTCTTAAAATAATGGGCTGTGGATGATAAAAACGTTTCCAAACGGGAGAAAAGGAAAGAACAATTTTACTCCTTCGTTTTTCCGATTCTGAATATATCCACACGGGTTATGATCCCGGCCACCTTTCCCTCCCTGTCCTGAACCAGAACCGCTGGATGCTCCTCAAGGAGATATTTAACGACCTCAAGGTCTTCGTCCTCGTTGACTATCGGGAACGGCTCTTCCATGACCTCCATGACTTTCCTGTCGTAGATATCCTCGTACTCAAGGCTCTGCCTGACCAGAGTCCGCTCCGTCACGGAACCGACAACCTTATTGCCCGCGATAACCGGAATCTGCGAGATGTTGTGCTCGTTCATTATCCTGATGACGTTTTCGACGAGTTCGTAGGGCTTAACTGAGATAACGGGGGAGGACATGACGTCCTTTGCTTTGAGCTGTGCCCTCTTGCATTCGAGTAAGGCCTGCAGAATACGGTTGAAGGTCGATAATCGCGGGTCAACTTTCCCCGCCTCTAACTTGGCTATATACGCCTGAGTCACACCCGCCTTCTGGGCGAGCTCTTCCTGGGTTATGTCGAGCTCCTTCCTAATTCGCTTTATCTCCCTGGGGTCAATGGGGCGGGGGATTGTCACCATACATAACCACCAGTTATTTATTTCAGTCTTGGAGGTTATAAGCCTTCCTCAGAAGAGGGTCGAAGTGTGGGCCGGGCACAGAGGCCCGCGTTCATTCCCTCGCGCGGGTGGATGCTCCCGGCCCTGTGGGCTCGGCGTGAGCACGCTCCGCTCACTGAACCCGATACCTCGCGGAGGCGGGTTGACCGAGCCCGTGCGAGGAGACATGTTGTCCCCTCGCTGTCGGCGGTTAACTCTAAACCTGAAGAGCTTAAAAGTTAAGCGGTCGAGATAAGCACGACTCCAAGCACGGCCAGAACGAGGCCCTCCAGTATCTTCTTGTTCGGAGGTTCTTTCAGCAGGACTATCGCGAGAGCCGAGGCTATTATGGGATTTACCGCGGAAACTGGAGCCGATATCTGGGAGCCTACCTGGTTTATTGAATACACGAAGAGGTACTGCCCCAGCATGAGCCCTGTAAAGGCCGCCCCTGTCAGGAGCAGGGCCTCTCTTAGGGTTATTTCTCTCAACTCCCTCCGGTACTTGGGGAGGAACACCGAAACCCCGATCGCCGCAAACATCATTCTAATTCCCGCGAGGGACAGAACGTCCACGTATCCGGTCAGCCAGTCCATAGTGAGTATTGCAAAGCTCCATGAGAGGGGAGCGAGGAGGGCGAAGATAAAGCCTTTAGGGTCGACCCGTTCTTCCTCCTCAGCCCTGCGAACCACGATTATGGCGGTAACGACCAGGATTGCCCCTATCACCACCTGGGGGCTTATCCTCCGCCCGAGGAAAAGAAATGCCCACAGTATTGTCCACAGGGGATACGTCGATGTTATGGGGACCGTTCTGGAGACCCCCATAATCTTCAGGGCGTTTAGGTAGAAATAGTCGCCTATGACGAAGCCGAAGAGTCCCGAAATGAAGGCCACGGCAAGGAGGGTCGGTGAGAGTTCGGCTATTTTGGAGAACGTGCCGTCTATCAGGAAGACAACAACGAACATCACCGAGACGGCGTAGAGACGGAATATATTGGCGGTAACGGGGCTCTTGTTTTTCATCCCTGCTTTTATCAGTATCGTTGATGTGGCCCATGAGACCGCCGATGTCAGTGCCGCAAGAACTCCGAGTACTACGCCGTCCATGTTGAAACCGGGGAACGTTCAGCTTAAAAACTTAGCGTTTCGATGGAAGACGAATACTTCATATTAACATTGCTATGGGCAGTGTGTAAAACCATTCCCCGTCCACCCATAAATCAAGGGCTTTTCCCGGTTTGTACCCTTCCCGGGCAAAATACAGGATGTACCCATAACCGTTCAGGACAGCGAACACCAGAACGGGGAGATAGTGGCCGAAGCATCCAAGGACGTATGCTGCTACAAGCCACGGCAGAAATGTTGAGTTCATAAGAAGCAGAAGCCGTCTGCTTTTTTCCAGCCCCAGCTTCACTGGTATTGTCTGTATTCCGTTCATTCTGTCACCCTCTATGTCCCTGACGTCAAAGAGCATAGTGTTTATCATGCTCTTCATAAAAAAGAAGTAGTATATCATAAAGACTTTCTGGAGACCCACATTTCCTGCAACGAGATAGGGGAGAAACGCGGTTCCGTTCGCCCAGGTTACTGCTATTATCACGTTTTTGACCCCTGTAATGTCCTTGAGCCTTGGGTACTCGGGATGCAGTCGAACGCTGTAGAGCACGCCGGCGATTATCGGGAATAGGACGACCAGAACCGCCCACGGACTTGTGAGGGCGCTGAGGATTACCGCCACGACCAGGGAGATGATCACGGAATATTTGAGCAGTTTGGCTATTTTCTTCACGTATCTAACCCTTTCGGGGTTGTTAATCTCGTCCTCCCCGATGTCGGTCAGCTTATTGATTCCGTAAACGCTGAACACCAGAAGGAACGTGGCCACGAGCAGGTTCCATCGCGGGGCTATGCCGTAGAGCAGAAAGGAGAAGTAAACCTTGAACACACCACTAGCCGCTAGAAACAGGGAGGTGGAAACCAAAAAAGTGAATACACGGCCAGCTAACCAGGTACCCAGACCAAAGACGCTCCCAATTCCGTCCTGTTTCGAATATTTGGCATAGTCAGAGGACAACCTCATGTTCTTCATTAATAATGATTTAAAACGGGAATTATATAACCCTTTCAGCCTTTTTCTTGTAATATTCAAAGAGTTCTATTCCCCACTTTTTGGCCCGTTCACTGGTGCTGATAAGGTCGTTCATCATATCATATGTTCCGTTGGGCAAGAACAGGCCGAGGGACAGAAAGTTGTTTGTCACGGTAAACGCGACCTTTGGGTTTTCGTCGATTACATAGAGCTTGACGTTTGGAAGACCCTTAACTTTCTCAACGGCCTCCGGAGGCGACAGTTCAACGAGCCTCTCGTACACGGTTCTGGTCGTGATTATCTCAATATCGACTTCCTCGCCAAAGGCCAGCTCCAAGAATTCCTCCGGGTAGTCCGCGAACAGTATGGGGGACACGCCCTTTATCCACTTGGACGTTCTTATCAGCTCCATGTATATCTCGTGGGGTAGCTTCAGATATTCTGGCGTGGTTGTGTGGAGTTCTGAATCCACGAGGTCTCCCAGCCTCAGCAGAAGCTCTTCCGGAATGCCGCTGAGGTCATGGGAGAGCCAGAACTCCTCAAACCGTCTTATGCTTTCCAAGGCTCCCCTGATGTTTCTAACCTGGAGGGAAACCAGATAACCTATATTGGTGAGTCTGTATTGCTTGGTTTCAGGATCCTGAATTACCAGCGTTTCATCCATCAGGTCGCTAAGGGCGTGTGAAATCGTTGACTTTGTTGAACCCACCAGGGAATGAATCTCGCCCAGTGTTTTGGGCCCCTCTGAGAGGGCAAGCAGCACTTTATGCCGCACGCTGGATGTTACAACCATTTTGAGCACGTTTTCCGGATTCATGGCCTCTCCTCCCGTCCCTTTTACGGTGTCATCCTAATAAACTTTTCTTGATGTCACAACTTTTGTCCTATTAGAACAATTTTGTTTTTCAAGAGCAAAAACGTTATATATCCCAAATGCCCAAAGGGGTATTGTGGAACACATGCAAGTGGTAACGTCTGGACTTGACTATATCGACCACGCCATTGGTGGAGGTCTCGTAAGGAGTTCGAGTCTGCTAGTGGTATATGACTCCTTCTCAATGGGCTGGGAACTGCCCTTTGAAATCCTGAAGCACCAGATTTCCAGGGGAGTTCTGGGCATCATCATAAACTACAACCTTCCGCTTCCAAGGCTGATGCTGAGGGCGAGATCCGTGGGGCTTGACATTGAGGAAGAGGGACGGAAGGGCAATCTTGCGGTTATCGATGTTTTTGGATCAAGGTATGATTTTCATTATCCGGCGGATTACGTTTACCGGATAGAGAGCTTCAATCCCGAAACCTACATCCCGAAGCTTGAGCAGATATACAGAACCATCTTTAAGAAGACTGAGAAAATGGAGATCGTTGACTTCGTGTTCTCCCTCGATGGCATGGCGTTTGAAATCGGGGAGGAGCGTAGCATAAAACTGATCAAGCGTCTCCTATCCAATCGCGTTATAAACGGGCGCCATCTTTTCTCGATGTACCTCCTCGGAAAAGACAGGGTATCCACGAGCTTCCTCTCGTGGAGCATTGAATTCAGTGACTACGTGCTTGAATTCTCAAGCAAGAAGAGTGACCATGGAATTTTCGAGCAGATGTACGTCCTCAAATCGCCCCTTGCCAAATTCGAGCCAATGGCCTACAGATATGACACCAAGCACCAGGGCCTGATGCCGCTCACGTCCCCCAAGAGCTGATGTGGGGACAGGATTATAAGGGACAACTGAGAACAGCGAAACGCATGATGACCTCGGCAGAGCTGACGTCAGGATGATGAGGATCTTGAGTGCTGAATAATAAAAAGAAATCAGCGGAGGATTATGTTGAGCTTCCTCAGCTCTATCCTTATGCTGTACTCCTTTGAGACCTCGCGGAGGATGCGTCTTATTGCGTCCTCGATGTCCTTCTTTATCTTGCTGTCCGAGACTCCCGAGAACGAGCCGAAGAGACCCCCTGTCTCCTCCCTCAGGAAGCTCGCTTCAATGTCAACCATCACCGTGGAGTCCTTGATCTCGTGGTTCATTTTGAGCCATTTGAAGGTAACCCGGGGTATAAGCTTCATCTCCGCGTGAATCCTGGTCTTCAGGGTCTCTATTGCGGGTTCTATGCGGCCTTTGAGCATGGCCTCCTCTGCCTCTTTCTTCTTTTCCTCTGTGAACGGAGCGAGGTCATCTATCCCGGCCTGCTTGAGGAGCTGCTCGACCTCCTTCTCCAGGAGTTCCTTCTTTGCCAGGACTTCCGCGGCTTTGCTGGAGGTTACCTTGGGGGCTTCCCTGGCGGCGCTTGCAATGGCAGGGGTTAGAACCTCGACGTCAATGTTGTGGACGGTTATGTAGCGCTTTATCGACCTTCCAAGTTCTCTGGCGTGCCTTGTGAGAATGTCCCTAGCGATTCTCTCAACTGTCTCCTTGGTCATTTCGGTCTCTCCGACCATGGACAGGTTAATTTCGAACTCTTTTCTGCCCTTGACGTCAAAATACGCTTTCTTGACCCTTACTCCTGCCCCCTCCAGCTCGGTAATGACGGTTCTGGCGTAGGCGCTGAAATACGGCCAGACGTCCTCAAGGACGGAGAGGCTTATTTTTCCGTCCTTTGTCACGTTGCCCGTCTTCTTTTTGTCCCTGTCCACGATCTCCTGAGGCCTGATTTCCTGCCCGTCTATTACCACGCTGACGTCTTTGACTATGGGTTTGACCTCGGCCTCCCTGAGAAGGACGGGGGCGTATTTGCTGACCGCGTGGAGCATCCTCTTCTCCGCGATTTCTATGTCCCTGGAACTGCCATCGGAGTTGCCGTGTATGTGGACGTTCAGATAAACCACACCCTCTCCAACGTTTGCATCAAACTCGATCTTGCTGATCCTGAGACCTCTGATCTTTTTTGCTTCCTTGAGGAGGTCTTCGGCGTATACCTGGAAAGCCCTCTCCGGAAGCTCTCCCCCGGTAAAGTTAACGA
>NZ_WANV01000039.1 GCF_015521605.1 Thermococcus sp. | reverse complement strand
TGGAGCCTCTCTATCCTTACCCCGCTCATCAATATAAGCTCATCGAGGGGTTTAAAAAGCCTGACTTCGAGCCTTAAGTGGAGCAAGAAGGTGGTTGAGATGGGGAAAGCCAAGCCTAGATACTGCGAGATATGTGGGGCCCCAATAAGGGGACAGGGCCACAAGATAAGGCTTGAGGGGGCGGAGGTTCTCGTCTGCAATCGATGTTATGAGAAATACGGCGGAAAGAAGCCCGGAACGTTCAGCATCATGCCGACCGGGAGGCAGCCGGTCAGGAGAACCTACTCGCGGCCGTCCAGGCCGAGGCCGTCCAGACCGAGGATCGAGAGGCCGCTCTACACGGAGGAGATAGTTGAGGACTACGCAGAGAGGGTTTACAGGGCGATACAGCGCTCTGGGAAGAGCTATGAAGAGCTGTCCCACGAGATTGGTCTTTCAATGAACGATTTGAGGGCAATAGCCCACGGCTACCGTGAGCCGACGATAAAGGAGGCGCGAAAACTGGAGAAGTACTTCAAGATAACCCTCATCGAGCGCGCCGAGACAGAGATCGAGAAGAAGCCCTCGATTCCCAGGGACTACGAGCCGACCCTCGGCGACATAGCCAACATCAGGATCAAGAAGCGGAAGAAGAAGTGAACGTTTAAATCTTCTTTGACCAACTTCTATACAAAGATTAAGAAATTAGTGAGCTTTTATTTTCCGTTATATCAATTGGGCGCAGAATCTTTGCAATCCATAACAAAATTTATAAAACCTCGACATGCAGTTTGATGCATTATACTAACTCCCCATATTTATCAAAAATCTTTTATAAGGTTGTTATAGATAATATAGTACGGTGGTTATTATGGCTTCAGTATTAGAGGAGATAAAGGAACAAGTATCTAAAATTGCCAGAGAAAAAAAATCTAGACGAGTACATGGCCTTTGGATATTGGTTCCTAGAGGAAGTAGAAGACCTAAGTGAAGAAGACGCTGAGTTAACGATCCTCGACGGTCCTTGGGATCAGGGAAGAGATGCAGTTTATTTTGACGAAGAAAATGAAATACTCAAGATTTATCAGTTTAAATATAGCACGGAACCCTCCTATGTACTATCTGCATTCAAGGATATTCAACGGGCTATCCAAGCGGAGCATAATCTAGACACCAGTCCCATTCATAGAGCAAAAATGCTCCGTTTATATGTTGTCACATTAGCCGATGCAAATGAAAAAGTTCGAGAAGAATACAAAAAAACTAGAAAACGCATTAGGACATGGCTTACTAAACATGGATATAATCTTGATGCTGATATTGAAATATTTGATCTAAAAAATTTGCTCAAATGTTTGAAAAAATATACGGGGTAAATATTAATTTGAAATTTAAATCTTCAATAGTTTTGGATGAAGCAATAATTGGGTTGGTAGATGCCTCTAGATTTAAGGATTTCATTGAGAGGGAGGAACTCTTTGCGTTTAATATTCGAAAATTTTTGGGACTAAGAAAAGGCTCTGTAAACTGGCAGATTAATCAGAGTCTAGAAGATGAGGAAAAAAGAAAGGACTTTTGGATGCTAAACAATGGTATTGTCTGCTTATGTACTGATTTCAGTCAAGGAAACTCTGATGGAACATACAACTTCCAAAACTTCACAGTAGTTAATGGTGCCCAGACTATAACTACAATTGCAAAATTCTTAGAGAGGAATCCCGTGATAGATGAACCTATCTGGGTTCTGGCCAAGGTTATTAAAGTTAGAGAAGATGACATTGAACGGGCATTCCGGCTGACTAAGACCTCTAATACCCAAACACCAACAAATACTAAGGATCTACGGGCAGTTGACATATCCCATAGGAGACTCCAGAAGTGGTTCAAGCAGTACTTTGATATTGAATACATATACCGCCGCGGAGAGAAAGCACATAGTCAAAGCCACATAAAGATGAAAGAGATGGCTCAAGCCTTTGTTGCATATTGGATGCGACAACCCCATGTCGCATTTTCTCGTCCTGGAAAAATTTTTGCTGACTCAGAGTATTATGACGAAATTTTCCCTGCAGAAGATATTGAGGCTCTTAAAAACCATGGCGATGATGCTAGTATAAGAGAATTCCTAATGAGACGTTTGTTCCCATACCTTCTTCTTGTACATATTAGGGAGTACATAACAAGAAGAATTCAAGAGGGTGACGAGAAAAAATGGAGATCTCTATCGTACCACATCGTCTGGGTGTATAGTGAAATATTTGAGACTATTGGAGTGAAGGAAGACATGGGGTTATTGTTGGGAAAACATTAAGAACTCATAGACAGAACTATCGAAGACATCTACGAAGAATTAAAAGGAGCCAGCCAATACATGGGAATAGACATACCTAAAGATCTTAAGTCAGACAAATTCAGCGAAGAGCTAATTAAAATTGGCTTTTTCACGAAGATACCCAAAATCAAAAAAGTAACCGAGACTATTGAAAAAATTTTAACTTAATAAAGCATGGATACGAATGAAAGTACTTTTTCTTCTTTGATTTTTCTCAATAAAAGCATGACTTCTTTTCAGGTGAGAGCGAGAACGTAGTGCACAGAGAATAAACTCAGAGAGGTGAACAATAGAACACTAAAGCTCCTCTAACCCCTCCTCTTCCTCCCTCTTCTTCCTGAGTTCTTCCGCCTTGGTTCTCTTTGGAGGGTGGAAGCCCTTGAGCTTCTCAAAGGTGCTCCAGAGGCGTATTAGCTCCTCCCAGACTTCGGTATCCGGTGGGATCACGAGAACGTGCGCCGGTGGGTGGATGTCCATGAGCCTGCCGATCGCCTTTGCCGGCGGCAGGTCTATCTGGGCGATCACGTGCGCCCTGAAGCGTCTCCTCGGCTTTTCACCGCTTATCTTCTCAAAGGCCCAGTCCGAGAGTGCGGGGGGGATAATCCTTGGATCACCGCGTATCTGCATGCCGCCGTACCGAACCAGATCGGCGAGAGCGATGCTGGCCTTCTGAAAGTTGTCGGTCCTTACTAAAACCATCGTGTTTCTCATAGGCATCACCGTGCTCTCCTTGTGCCGGCACCTTTTAAGCCTTCTCACCGGTGGTTTCATCCGGTCAGCTACCTAAAGCTTTAAAAACTCAACCCGTCTCATTTATAAAGGGTTTTTAAACCCACCATCTGGAGGTGTAAGCCTTGGTCGACATGAGCAATGTAAAGCTCAGAATCGAGAATATCGTCGCTTCTGTGGATCTCTTTACGCAGCTGAACCTTGAAAAGGTTATAGAGATATGTCCCAACTCCAAGTACAACCCCGAGGAGTTCCCTGGGATAATATGCCGCTTTGAGGAGCCCAAGGTGGCGCTCCTCATATTCAGCTCCGGAAAGCTGGTCGTCACCGGCGCTAAGAGCGTCGAGGACATCGAGAGGGCAGTCAACAAGCTCATCCAGATGCTCAAGAAGATAGGCGCCAAGTTCGGAAGGGCACCTCAGATAGACATCCAGAACATGGTATTCAGCGGCGACATCGGTATGGAGTTCAACCTCGATGCCGTTGCGCTCAGTTTGCCAAACTGTGAGTACGAGCCCGAGCAGTTCCCCGGCGTCATCTACCGCGTCAAGGAGCCGAGGGCGGTCATACTGCTCTTCTCCTCCGGAAAGATAGTCTGCTCCGGCGCCAAGAGCGAGCACGACGCCTGGGAGGCTGTCAGAAAGCTCCTCCGTGAGCTGGAGAAGTACGGCCTCATCGAGGAAGAGGAAGAGTGGTGAAACCCTCTTGTCCCTCAGAATCTTTTACTCCCCCATTTTCAGGGAGCACAGACCCGAGGGCTATCATCCCGAGAACCCGACCAGGCTGGACTACGCGATAAGGGGTCTTTCCGAAAACGGGCTGTGGGATGAGGAAAAAATTCTGGAGCCCAGCCCGGCCTCGCCTTCGGATCTCCTTCTGATACACGATGGGGAGTACGTGGAGAGGATTCGGGGGCTCGAAGGGAGCTTCTCGTACCTCGACCCCGACACCTACGTGTCCCCCGGCACGTGGGAAGCCGCTCTCTCGGCAGTCGGTGCGGCGAGGGCTGCGGTTGAGGCGGCAGTGGAGGATAGGGGTCTCTACCTGGCGCTCGTCAGACCGCCCGGACACCATGCTGGCAGGTCGGGAAGGGCCTTCAACGCCTCAACCCTCGGCTTCTGCATCTTCAACAACAGCGCATTTGCGGCTTACACCCTCAAGGAGCGCAGGGGAAGGGCTGTGGTCATTGACTTCGACGCCCACCACGGCAACGGTACGCAGGAGATATTCTGGAACGATGGGGACGTTGTCCACATCGACCTCCACGAGCGCGACATCTATCCTTGGAGCGGCTACGAACACGACATCGGGGGAAGGGGTGCGGAGGGGAGCAAGGTCAACCTCCCGATGCCCCACTACTCCACCGACGATGACTACATCCTCGCGTGGATGGAAATCGTCCTTCCAGTCCTGGAGGAAACGAAGCCCGATGCTGTGGTTGTCTCTGCCGGTTTTGACGGCTTTCTTGGAGAGAGCCTCACGACGCTTAGGCTGACGGAACGGTTCTTCCGCTACGCCGGTGCGACGCTCTCCCGCTATCCCCTGGCCGTCATCTTTGAAGGTGGCTACTCCGTCGGGCTGATGAGGGCCCTCCCCGCCTTTGTTAAGGGGTATCTTGAGGGGAGCGTGGAGGAACGGGGCATCGAGCCCAGTTACGAGGCCATAAGAACGGTGAAAACTGTCCTCGAAATCCAGAGGGAGTTCTGGGGAATATAGCTTACCCGGGGGTAAGTTACTTACCCTGGGGTAAGCTGAGCTTCCTGACCACCTCTTGGACAACGGGATCGGGTATTGCGTAACTCCTTCCGGTCTTTGTCAAATAGCCGTACTTTGTGAGGTTCTTCAATAGGAGGGAGAACTTTGCATCGTTTATTCGCCCTCCTTTGAATTCCAAGTACTCCTTTATGTCGCTCCAGCTCTCATTTCCAAGGGCGACCGCCTTGAGTATCAGCCCGTACCTCCTGCTGTAGGAGAGAAGGGATGATAGCTCCTCCATGACCAGTGCTTGGGCCCGCTGAAACAGCTCTTCAAGGGCGTCCCTCTCGGAGAGTCCCCTCACTCCTCTCAGGTAGCCGTAGGTTGTCAGCCAGCCGGTTATTCCATCAAGTCTGTCGACGACCCTTTCGAGTTCACCCTTGTGGACTTCAACTCTAATCTCCTCAAAGCCTTTGCTTAAAAAGTCCACACTCTGCTCCCGACTGAACCTGTTGAGTGTAATCTCCCGTGCATACCTCCCAAAGAGGGGTTTTTTCGGATTTTCCAGCCCCAGAAAGTCGTAGAGCATTCCAACCTCCGAGCCGGTCAGTGCAAAGGTCAGGGCCGGAAGGTTGTCAACCGCATACGCTATGAGGCCATCGTACTGGATTCCCGAGAGCCTGAGGTACTGGGCTTCGTCGAAGGCGATTATAACCCTTAGGCCTTCCTTTTCGGCCCAGGAGTTTATCCTCTCAAGAATTTCTGCCAAATCCGGTTTTCTCTCAAACTCAACGTGAAGGCCCGAAAGTCTTATTCCCCTCACAGATTCAAGCGCTTTTTCCAGTCTCAGTCTAATGGCCCTGCGGGACGAGACCGTCGAGAGAAGTGAGTCCAGAAGTTTTTTGGCCAGGATCTCCTGAGGTATGGAGCCATGGGTGAAGTACAGAGAGCGGACGTCAATCTTTGCGTAAGGCATCCCGGATTCATTCAGGGAAACGTTGAGCAGTGAACTCTTCCCCAGACGTCTCAATCCGAGCAAGAGAATGAGCCTCTCACCCAGGTTTAGGGCATCTCTGAACTCTTGGAGCTCTGCCTCCCTGTCGTACAAATCCTCACGCCTTGTCTTAGGTTGTAGATCAAACAGCAACTTACCCCACCGTAAGTTACTTACCCCGGGGTAAGTTATAAGGGTTTCGAAGAATGAAAGGTTCAGCTGAAGCTCGCGAAGCCTATCTCGTGGAGCTGCCGGAGCATGCGGAGGACTTTCTTGGCGGTGTGTCTGAAGCGGAAGTTTTCCCTGTAGCTCTCCCAGTTCGCAAGCATCTCAATTATCGCTCCACTACTGATCTTTTCGATATCTCGTGGCATCTTTAGGCTCTTCTCCTGGTTGTTCTCTTTGAATTTTACCCCAAACTCTCCCCTTATACAGGCCTCCAGCACTTTCGTCAAAGGCTTCTCAAGCCTCTTCCTGTTGCCGTGGAATTTGGGTAGGATCTTCATCAGGAGGGCAAGGTCAAAGATTTCGTTATCGTTCTTGAATTTAACGATGCCCGCCTCCTCGCTTTCCTTTGCGCTCTTGAAGAAGAGGGCAATCTCGTCAACAACCCGGTAGCCGAAGTGCATGTCGTAGGGTTTGAGAAGGGCGTTAAGCCGGATGAGGATTTGCCAGTACCCGGTATCTTTCAGCTTTTTGATGGCCTCGTTTATTTCTTCTTTCGAGCGGGCGAGGAACTGGCCATCCCTGCCACGAATGTCTTCCAGTATTGTTTCCCTTAAGGCTCCGAGAGCTTCGGAACTCAGTTTGCCCTTCCCATCTGGAGGATATGCCTCAAGCTCGACATCGTGGAACTCTACTGTGAAAGCCCTGTCGAGAACCTTGGGACTAAAAGAGTAAGTAGTCTCGTCCATGTTCACCGTCCCAATGATGTAGAGGTTGGGCGGGAGGAAAAGTTTCTTAGGGATGCCCTCTTTCTCTTCAATCTCGTCAATATCGTGAAGCCGCAGGGGTTCCCTTGTGAATCCGTCCTCATCCCTTCCACTCTCAAGGACGCTGAGGAAGTCGGCGAAGTAGTACTCAACGTGAGCTAAATTCATCTCGTCGAGGAGGATGAAGTACGGGAGAGCTTCGTCCCAGTTGTCCTCGTAATCCTTAACGGCCTGTAGTATGAATTCAAGCAGACTGGTCTTATGGTATGCCTTTGTTAGGGGGTTGTAATAGCCGAGAAGAGCATTTGAATCCCTCCAGTCCGGGCGCACGGAAAGGAAGAGGAAGTTTTCTCCACTCGAATCAAGAAGCTCTGCGAGCTCCTGAACTATCTTTGTCTTTCCGGTCCCAGTAAGGCCGGAGAGGATGACGAAGCCTTTGGTTTTGAGGGCTGTGTAGAACTGAGAAACGAGGTGTTCGTGATAGAGGTAGCCCTTTGAGGCAAGGTAGTCATTTAGCAAATAATTCGGCAGCGTGTGCTCTTCCTCATACGGCATCCCCTGAAGTTTATCCCTGCCCATCTTCAGGAGATAAAACGCCACCTCGAACAGATTTGACACCCCTACTTCGTGGGATGCATACTTTATTCTGCCCAGCAGGTTTTCGTATTCATCAAGCTTGAGCTTTGACGCTTTCTTCTTGAGTCCCAACAACTTGGAGCTCGCAGGATTTAAAATGCCCCTCATCTCCTTATCACTGCCCCACAGGGGCATAAGTGTCTCCGGATAAACCAGCGCCGCTAGGTTTATGATGCCCAGCATGCTGGTTCCTTTTATTTTGTGGGAGTACTCTCGCACGAGCTGTATCGCATTCTCAGGAGACGTCTCCATTAGCGCCCTCAAGAACTCTCTAAGCCCATCCGGGTCTCCTCTGTCACTGACTCCCCCCGCAACAAACCAGAGCAGGCGCCCGGCATCCCCATCTGTGTCTGAAGGTAGGCTTAATTCGCCAGACTCGCCTTTAGCGAACTTAATCACTTCTTCCCGGGCCTTCTCGATTAGGGGCTTTCCTTTATTTTCCCATTCCCTCCAGTAAAGAGTTTTCATACCCCTTAAAGCTTCGATTAGAGGGTCATTCTCTCTATCAAAACATAGACTTTCTTCGAACGTGGCAATACTACTGCCAAGGAGCGAGTGCACACCTAGCATCATATTTAGGCTCTCCTCTTTCTGGGCTTCCCCAAAAGCATCCAGAGACATCTCTTTTCCCAGCATCACCCTGCGGTCAAGCCGTATGATAGAAAGGCCCCTCTCCTTTAGGGACTTAATTGTGTCCTCCCCGAGTAGTTTAATTAACGTCCGCTCACTGGCGTTGACAGAGAAACAGGAAACGGCAAGTCCGTACCTAATCTTTTGAGTTCTTAAATAAATTGTCCACATATAGGAGATCTCATACCTTCTTTTGTTTACATACCTGTGCCACAGATCGAATTTAACCTCAACAACCTGGTGCTCATCGAAGTACCTTATTTTTGAGGGCTTGAGCGTTTCTCCTTGCACCTTTCTTAAAAATTCCCCGGATATTTCATTTAGGAGATTCTCCGCATCTTCTCTGGTGACTACCATATTTCCACCTCCGGAACAAACCTCAAATAACCAACGCCACTCAGTTCTCCAATCAAAACTTCCTCCAGGGTGAATTTCTCAACCTTACCTCCCTTTACATCAAAAAACAAACTTTTCTTCCCGGGATAAACCACGACCGCAAACCTACATCCAAGAGCGTCTCTGTAAGTGTGCATCTTGTAAACATCCTCCAGCTTTGCCCAAGTCTCGTAATTCCTCTTTTCCCCGGCGATTTCGGCCTCTTGGTCGAATTCTTCTATTTCCTTTGGCTCATCCACCACATCAAGCTTGAACTTCGCATCGAAGACTCCAATGAGCTCTGCACCCCTTTCTGGATCGCCGCTAAAGAGCGAGAAGTCCGGCCTTAACGTCACCGAGTAGCTCCACCTCCCTGGAGTCAACCGCTTGTTGTAGTAGAGCCTCCAACCGTTGTCGAATTCAGCGTAGACATCTCCCCTCTCGGAGAGCTCACCCGCAGGAAGCACATGGATTTTGAGCTCTTTCTTTCCAAGAATCTCTCCGAGTTCGTCAACGAGCCTGAAGAAGGCCCAGTACTCGTAGAGTTTGGCGATGTCCTTATTGTCTATCGCCCTCTGCAGCTCCTCGAAGAAAGGAAGGTAGGAAGTAAACTCCCTGTAAAGCTCAAGCAGATCGCGGTAGCCGTCACCCTTCAAAAGAGTCTGGGAAGTGTAGGGAAAGAGCTTCATCTCGCCAACGTCTTCCCAGAGTCCATCGCTTCCTATGAACTCAAGCTCTCCGAGAAGTTCTTTAATCGGCTTCAAATTTGCCGTCTTTTCATTCTTTTTATCGAAGGTCTCTATAACTCTCTCGCTCCACTCAATGAGTAGGTTGAGGAAATGCTTTACGAACCGATTCTCTGGAGTGTCGAAGCTTTCATACTTTCTGTATCCCAAGACCCTGGTTGGAGCATGGCCGTTCAGGTAATCCGCTATCAGAACACCCTCCCCCGCGGGGGCCAAGTATTCTGGGTGCTGGACGATTGAGAGGATAGCTTCTGGAGTTATCTCGTCCACCTCGTCCGTCCTCATCCATTCCTCTTCAACCACAAGCTTCCGCTTCATTCTGCGGAGTACAGTCTCAAAGGCCTCGATGATTCTTTCACGGTTCGAGCGGAGGAAGTGATAGGCGAAGAGTTCGTTGATCGGCTCGTCGCTCTCTACGGTCGAGAAACCGGTTGGGGCCTCCAGAGAGAAGGGAATGCTGGACGAGATTTCCAGAAGGTTCTCCGTCAGAGTGTTTGCCAGAGACTCAAAAGCCCCCACAAGCCTTTCAACCTTATCGGAATGCACGCATTTCTCGGGGCCCAAAACCCCGAACATCTGGCCTATCTTCTTCGACAAAACGAGGATGGGTAATCTACCTCCATCGTCGAATCTGACCTCAGAAATGCCCACATAGTTTGAGAATTTAACGAGGTAACCATCCCCGAGTTTTTGAACGTCCAAACCTGGTATCTCGAAGCTGCGGGATGATTTCACGTAGTAGTCCACCCACTCAAAAAGAACTAGCCTCATCCCGTCGTAGAACGCCCAGGGGCACTCCTCTTTAGAGTGTATCTCAAAGCCATCCAGAACCTTTTGAACAGGCTCCCAGGGCATTCTAGCACCTTATGTAATTCGTCATAAAAAGTTAAAAATGTTGCGAAGTAGGGCATTCAAAGCCCCAGAATCTCCTTCGCGGCTTTAATTCCGAGGTCGAAGGCCTTCATGTTCATCTCCACGGCCTTCGGCGGGACACTGAGCCTTATCACTTCTCTGACGTGCTCCGCATCGAGCGGAAACTCGGGGATCTGCGTCAGAGCGCCGATAAGGACAGTGTTGGTCGTGACGACGTGGCCGGCCTTTATGGCGAGATCTTCTGCGTTGAATCCAATCCACTTGGCCTTGAAGTCCTCTTCCACGATCTTCTTTATCTCCTCCAGCTCTGGGTAGCGGGCCTTGCCCATCGAGACCTGGACGGGAACGATGGGCTTGGTGTTGACGACGACCATCCCGCCCTCCCTGAGGTGGTTGATGTACCTCAGAGCTTCCACCGGCTCGAAGCCGAGTATAACGTCCCCCTTGCCCTCGGGAACCATCGAACCGTAAACCTCTTCGCCGAAGCGGACGTACGAGACGACGCTTCCAAAGCGCTGGCTCATGCCGTGAACCTCACCCATCCTCACCTTGTAGCCGGCGTGAAGGGCGGCCCAGCCAAGGATGTTGGCGGCCGTAAGGACACCCTGGCCGCCGACACCGGCGATGACTATGTTGTACTCCTTAACCTTCATTCCTCTCCCTCCTCCACGGGCTTGAAGGCATCGAACGGACAGACCTGAGCACATCCACCGCAGCCCCAGCACATACTGGGCTCTATCCTCGCCTGCTTCTTTTCCTCGTCCCAGTAGATGGCCGGACAGCCGTAGGCGTTGATACAGACCTTACAGCCGGTACAGGCATCCTCGTCGACGTAGTATATCGGCCACTTCTCGCCCCTGCGCCTCATCTGGCCTATCTTGTAGAGGGCACACACCTGCCTCGACACGACGACGCTGACTCCCTCGACCTCAAGGGCCTTCTTCATGACTTCGTAGGTCTTCTTTATGTCGTAAGGGTCAACGACCTCGACGAAGTCGGCGCCCATCGCTTTAGCGACGTCCTCTATCGGTATCCTCTTGCCCATGCCGTGGGGCGTCTGGCCGGTGCTCGGGTTCGGCTGGTCGCCCGTCATTGCCGTGACGAGGTTGTCGAGGACGACTATGAGTACGTTGGAGCGGTTGTAGATTGCGTTGGCCAGTGCCGGAAGGCCGGTGTGGTAGAAGGTCGAGTCGCCTATGGTGGCCACTATGACCTTCTTCTCCTTCTTCCTCTGCTCCTCGCTCAGGGAACCGTGCTGGGCTATCTCAAGGCCGTGGGCGATGCCTATTGAGCCTCCCATCGCGACGGTGGTGTCAACCGCGTTGAGCGGCGGGAGGAGACCGAGGGTGTAACAGCCAATGTCGCTCGGGTAGATGCCCCTGGCGCGGGTGGCCTTCTTTATGGCGTAGAAACTGTTCCTGTGGGGACAGGCCGGACATAGGCTCGGCGGCCTCGGCGGGACTATCTCCAGGGCCTTGCTGTACTTGGCGTCGAGCTCCTCGTAGTTGAGTGGCATCTCAATGCCGAGGAACTTGGCTATAGCTGTAACGGCCCTCCTGGTCGTCATCTCGTAGACCCTGGGCACAAGGTCTTTGCCGTGTATCGGTATCCTCAGGCCTTTGTCGTAGGCCCAGGTCTTGACCTGCTCCTCGACGACGGGTTCGAGCTCTTCAACTATGAGAACCTTCTCAAGGCCGTCCATGAACTTTTCAAGAAGACCGTAGGGGACCGGGAACGGAGTTCCGAGCTTGAGGATCTTCACGTTTTCGACGCCGAGCCAGTGGAGGGCTTCCTTCACGTACGCATAGCTCAGTCCCGGGGCTATAATGCCGACCTTGGCGTTCTCGTCTCCCTCTATCCAGTTAAAGGGCATGTCGTTGAACTCTTCCCGGATCTTCTCGATCTTCTCCAGGATTATGGGGTGGAAGCGCCTCGCGTTTGATGGAACGTCGACGAACCTGTTCGGGTCTTTTTTGAACTTCCCGAACTTTCTCTTTCCGGCCTTTATCTCCTCCGGCAGCTCGCCGAGGACAACGTCACCCCTCGCGTGGGAGGTTCTGGTGGTAGTTCTGAGAATAACGAAGTGCTTGAACTTCTCGCTGAGCTCAAAGGCGTACTTCGTTATCTCCTTTGCCTCGTGGGGAGAGCTCGGCTCAAGAACCGGGACGTTGGCGAACTTCGCGTAGACCCTCGTGTCCTGCTCGTTCTGGCTGCTCCACATGCTCGGGTCGTCTGCGACCATTATGACGAATCCGCCTTCCACCCCCATCCCGACGGAGCTGAGGAAGGTGTCTGCCGCGACGTTGAGACCGACGTGCTTCATCGCCGTCATTGCCCTAAGGCCGCTCCAGGCAGCGGCCAGGGCCGTCTCGAAGGCGACCTTCTCGTTGGTGGAGTACTCCATGTAGACACCGGCCTTCTTGGCGACGATGGCCATTGTGTCGGTCAGCTCCGAGCTCGGGGTTCCCGGATAGGCGGCGTAGACAGCTATGTTTGCCTCAAGCGCACCCCTCGCTATCGCCTGGTTGCCGAGCAGGAGAACCTTCTCCCCCGGCTTGTCCCATAAAACCATGTCGGTAACCTTCGCCATCCAAAATCACCTCATTCCTCTTCCTCCAATACTCCCCTAGCCTTTGAAAACTCGACGAGGGCGTAGGCTGCAGCGGCGACGTCCTCCGGCCTCTCGTAGCTTGGAATGCCTGCCTTCTCAAGGACCTCCTTCGCGGGCTCGCTCACGTAGCCTGCCATGAACAGGCCGAGAACCGGCTTGCTGTTGTTGACCTCTTTAACAGCCCTCACAACGCCCTCCGCGTGCTCAGTTGGCGTCATGCCCGCGAAGGTCGGAACGACGCATATGCTTATGAGCATGTCAACGTTGGGGTCCTCAAGGAGGAGCTTTGCCGTTTTGTAGTAGTCCTCCCCGCGGGCGCTTGCGATCATGTCGACCGGGTTCTTCACGGCGGCCATCGGTGGAAGGAACGACCTGAGAGCCTCAATTGTCTCTTTCTCAAGGTCGGCGAGCTTTAGTCCGCGCTTGTCTATCTCGTCCGCGGTGAGGACTCCCGGCCCGCCTGCGTTGGTCATTATGGCGACGCGCTTGCCCTTCGGCAGTGGCTGGGTGAAGGCGCGGGCCATGCTGAGCATATCGTCTATCGTATCGGCGACTATGACGCCGCTCTGCTTGAAGGCCGCCTCGTATATCCTGTAAGAACCGGCGAGAGAACCCGTGTGGCTCGAAGCGGCTCTGGCCCCGCTCTCGCTCTTGCCTGCCTTGAGAACTATGACCGGCTTCTTCTTGGTGACGCGCTTGGCTATCTCCATGAAGGCCCTTCCGTTCTGCAGGCCCTCGATGTAGAGCGCGATTGCCTTGTCCTCCTCCGTATCGGCGAGGTACTCCATGAACTCGGCGAAGTCCACATCGGCCATGTTGCCTATGCTGACGAACTTGGAGAAGCCTATTCCCTCCTTGACCGTCTTGTATACTATGCCCGCTCCAAGGGCGCCACTCTGGCTTATGAAGGCTATGTCCCCCTTCTTCGCGTTGGTCACGAAGGTCGCGTTCATGGAGTTGTGGGTGTTCATTATACCGACGCAGTTGGGGCCGACTATGCGCATGCCGTATCTGTGGGCTATCTCAACGAGCTCGCGCTCTTCTCTCTTGCCCTCCTCTCCGACCTCACCGAAGCCGGCCGTTATGAGGATTATTCCCTTGATGCCCTTCTCGCCGCAGTCGATTACCGTCTGCTTGACAAAGCGCTTGGGAACGACGACAACTGCCAGGTCAACCTCGTCCGGGATGTCCTTTACGTTCTTATACGCCCTGACTCCCTGAACGACCTCGTCCTTGACGTTCACGGGGTAAACCTTACCGTCTTTGTAATCCTTAAGGTTCTTGAAGACCTCGTAGCCAAGTTTGAGCGGGTCGTTGGATGCTCCAATAACAGCTATACCCTTTGGCTTGAAGAAGTAATCAAACGTCATCACATCACCGGCCTAAAGTCTGTGGGATTCTATATAAGCTTTCCTAAAAAGGACAGCGAGGCAAATATGAGCACGGACGGGGAAAAGTAAAGCTCTGATGGGCTAAAAAGGACACCACTGTGCATATTTTGTGCCGTCGAAAGACTTAAGTAAGTTCTGGTTATTATATCCGTCGGGGTGGTATCATGGTGAAGGTGAAGTTTCTGGGCCACGCTGCCTTTCTGATCGAGGGTAGCAGGAAGATCCTGATAGACCCGTTCCTGACAGGAAACCCGGCGGCCGCTGCCAAGCCCGAGGAGCTTGAGGCAGACCTGATCCTCATAACCCACGCCCACGGAGACCACGTCGGCGATGCGGCCGCGATAGCCAGGAGAACCGGGGCAAAGATAGTCGCCATGTACGACATAGCCAACTACCTCGTTGAGAGCGAGGGCGGCATAACCACCATCGGCATGAACTACGGTCCGACGGAGGTTGACGGGGTTAAGATCGTCCAAGTTCCGGCCTGGCACTCCAGCAGCGACGGTAAGTACAGCATAGGAAGCGCCTGCGGCTACATCGTCGAGCTCGACGGCGTCAGGATCTACCACGCCGGCGATACCTACGTCTTCAGGGACATGGAGCTCTTCGCCGAGCTTTACGGGCCGATAGACGTTGCCCTGCTCCCGATAGGCGGCCACTTCACGATGGGTGTCAGGGAGGCGGCAAAGGCCGTTGAGTTCCTCAAGCCAAGGAAGGTCGTGCCGATGCACTACAACACCTGGCCCCCGATAGCAGCCGACCCCGAGGAGTTCAGAAAGCTGGTTGGGGATAAGGCAGAGGTGGTAATCCTCAAACCCGGGGAAACCCTGGAGCTTTGAAAAACCTTTTAAGGAGCTTCCCCTACCCTTTTTTCAGGTGATGGAATGATTAAAAGGGCCTTGGCGTTGGCGCTCATCCTGCTGGTATTCTCATCTTTCATCCTTCCCTTCTCCTCCGCCCAGCAGGGCGGAGGTGAGAAGCCCGAATACGATTTAATAATAGTCCGAAACGACGACATGATTGACTACATCGTCGCACTCCCCTACGCGAAGATGCTCGACGTTCCTATTCTCCCAGTTAACCCAAAAGAGCTTGATCCGGGCACCATAGTCCAGCTCCAGAGCTACGCTCAGTTCGGATGGAACCACGTGCTCATAATAGGCGACTCCCAGGCCGTCAGCGACAACGTCCAGGACGAGCTGCTGAACATGGGCTTCATCGTCGAGAGGATAGGGGGCGCGGTTAGGACGGAGACCGCCGCAAAGCTGGCGCTTCACTTTTATCCTAACGGGGCCGACATAGTCGTCGTCGCCAGCTCCAGCGACTACGGTTCGGCACTGGCGGCGGCGAGGTGGGCGATGATATACGGCTACCCGCTCCTCCTAACCCAGGAGGATGCCCTCTCGGATTCGACGGCCAACGCGATAAAGAAGCTCAACCCGGAGCTCGTGGAGCTGATGGGTGCAGGCATGTCCAAGGACGTCCAGAAGAAGATAGAGGAGATGGGCTATCAGACCTACTGGGTCAAGGAGAACCTGGAGATAAGGCTTCCGGAGCAGCCCAAGGAGACCAACTGGGTGCTGATAATAGCTGCGGTGATACTTTCGCTCGCCGTTGCGATTCCGGTCTCCCTGTACTATGCAAAGAAGCGCTGGGCGGCCAACAGGGTCCCCATCGAGGTGCTGACCGAGAAGGAGCGCATAGTGGTCAAGGCAATCCTTGAGAAGGGGGGCGTTATCAAGCAGGAGGAGTTGCCGGAACTCACGGGCTACTCCAGACCGACTATAAGCAGGATCATTCAGGAGCTCGAAAAGAAGCAGCTCGTCGAGAGGGAGAAAGTCGGGAAGACCTTCATCGTCAAGCTCACGAAGGAGATAATCCTCAGGGAGTAACGGTCGGCAAGCCCGAAACCGCTCATCACTTTTTCAGACCTGGCCGTTCTCCTCATCCCGAAGAAAAAGGAAGAGTCACTTCTTGAAGAGATGGCCGTGGGACTTGTTCACGTGCCTCGTGTAGTCCTTGGAGTTCCTGAAGAGCATACCACAGCGCGGGCAGCGGTAGTAGCGGGTGCCGTCGCGGTCATAGAATATAACCGCCCTCAGCTCCGCCACTGCCACCACCTCCGGCGTTAGGTGAGAAAAGCCCTTTTAAAATTTTACGGAGGGGAAATGCTGGAAAGAAGAATCAAACCCATATCCTGTTGCCCTTAACCTTCAGGTAGCCCAGTGTTTGGAGCTCCTTGAGGAAGTCCTCTATGGCTTCCTCATCGAAGTATATGTTGAGCCTTTCGTGCTCGCCCTCGACGACTATGGGCTCCCTCTCAAGCAGGGCGTCTATGAGGTCGTTCTTCTTCCTGTGTTTCTTCGCCAGCTCCAGGATTACGTCCGCCAAAACGGAGCGGGCTATGCCGTCGAACATCGCCTCGACTATGCTCTCCTCAGTGGCGTACTCCCCGGCTATCTCAAGGGCCGCCTCGACCAGCTCCCTGTCGACCTCCATCACCTCGACGAAGTACCTCTTCTCCATCGTGTACTCGGTTATCATTCCCGTTTCAAAGCGCTTCTCAAACTCCTCAAGGTACTCCTCGACCTCGTCTATAGGGAAGCGGAGCTCCACCCGCAGGGACCCCAGGGCTGGTTTTTTCACGAGCACCAGCTTTCCGTCCTCTTCAACCACCGCGCCGCTCTCTATCAGTGCCGTGAGTACGAGAAGCCTCCCCAAATCCGACTCGTCAAACAGTCCGTCGAGGGCTTTCTCTTGACCGGGCTCCCAGTTCCCAATTATCTCCTCAAACGCGAACTTCAGCTCATCGAGGCTCTCCTGCAGGGGCCCTATCCCCTGGGCATTTTCGACGAGCTCTGCGTAGGTGCCCTCCACAACGACGTAGTGGGAGATCTGGGGAGTTACCTCCTCACGGGTTCTGTTCATTATCCCCGCCCTGCTAAGTTCCCTCGAAAGGGCGTTCATGTCATCTTTACTCAGAACTTCCAACCTCAACCGTCTCACCGGATAGAGAAGGACGGGAGGGGTTATAACCTTAGCCCTCCACAAGGGTGGACAGGAGGGCCCTCAGGGGCCTGTTGCCGAGAATCGACAGCGTTTCCCTCACGTCTTCCTCCATTTCCGGGCGGTATGTGGCGTACAGGTACAGGGCGTAGGCCATGACCTTCGGGTCTCCCTCCTTTGTTTTTTCCACGGCCTCCGCAAGTAGGGGGTTGTTGAGGAGCTCCTCGGCGAGATTCTCCATGGCCTTTCTGTCGTCTTTTTCAACGGCCTCGCGCAGGGGCTGGTAGAAGAGGGAAAGCACAAGTCTTGCGAGTCTTTCCCGCTCCTCGAGCTCGTCCATGGGTGTCTTTGGTTCCTCCCTCCTGCTGAGGTAGTAGTAGGCCAGTGGAAGGACGATCACAACGAGCACTATGAGGAGATACGGGAGAAGGGGGAAGTTGAACCCGTAGGGGAGGCGGTGGCTGATGGCCATGAGCGCGAGGAATCCGAGGAGAACCCAGACTGCCATCAGGAGAAGGTAGTAAACCGAGTAGTCCTTTCTCTGGAGTGCCCTGTATTTGGAGGGGGCACCTATCTGGTCAAGGTATCGGAGCCTTTCCTCCGCCAGCTCCATCTCGGCCCGCAGACGCTTTATACGCCTATCGATCTCCTCAAGAACCTCTTCCCGTCCCATCACGTATCCCCCGCTATAAGACGGGCTATCTTTTCACTAACGACGCTCAGGATCGCCTCCCCCTTCTCCGCCGTCGCCAGGGAGGGGTCGTCGTTCACACCGTCGGGGAACAGTTCCCGTCCTATGTCCTTTTTGATTACCCTCACCTTTGAACTTCTCTTTTCTCCCTGGGCGTTCTCCATCTTCACGAGCTCCGGCCTTATTGCCAGCATCACAGACGTCTCGTCCTGGCCGGCATGTCCCTGGCTGGAGCATATGCTCAGTATGTCCTCGCGGAAGTCCAGCCACCAGTTTATGAGCCAGACCTCGGTCTCAGGGAACTCTCCGGCAACTTCCTCTGCCGCGAGAACCAGCGGCGAGTAGTTCCCACCGTGCCCGTTGAGAAGAACGATCCTCCTGAACCCTTCGGCGGCGAACTCTTTCATTATCTCGCGAACGTAAGCCTTGAGTGCCTCGGCGGCCACGTTTATGGTTCCAGGATATACATCGAGAACGAAGGTATGCCCGTACCATATCGGTGGCGCTATGAGAACTTCAACCCCCAGCCGGTGGAGTCTCTCCTCAACCCGCTTTGCTATCTCGACAGGGGCAAAGACATCGGTTCCAAGGGGCAAATGCCTTCCGTGGGCTTCAACACTCCCCACTGGAATCATAACTGTGTCAACACGCTCCTTGATGCCCTCGAATTCGGGCCATGTTAGCTCCTCTATCCTCATGAGTATCCCTATCGCCCTTGGGAGTGAATCCTCATAAGCCTTTTCTATGCCCGGGGAAAGGAGAGGGAAAAGGGGGAGGACGTTACTGGGTTCCTTCAAGGAGGTCCCTGACGTATTTCGGCATCTGGAAGAGCGTCTCATGCCTCTCCGGGTCGTAGTAGTACAGCTCCAGTTTTTTCGCCCGCTCCAGGTCTATCCTTGTGAAGTCAACGTCCCCCTTAACTCCGACGAGGAAGCTCCAGGGGGATGCGTAGCCGATCACCGGGAAGCTGAAGTAGTAAACCCGGTCAAAGACCCTCTTCATGGCCTTATAGGCATCGAGGAGCTCGTTCGTGAAGAGGTAGACGCTCCCGGCCTGGGTGATGTAGATTCCCGGATCGTTCAGCCTCTCGTAGGCCTCCCGGTAAAACTCCTCGCTGAAGAGGAGCTTCGCCGGGCCAACGGGATCTGTGGAGTCGACTATGATTACGTCAAAGCGTTCCTCCGTCTCCCGGAGGTATCTCACACCGTCCCCAATTATGAGCTCGGCCCTCTGCTCCTCGTTCTTTATGAGCCTATCGAGCAGGTCTTTGGCGACATCGAGGTAGAGGTATGAGGCTTCAACCACGCCGTCGTCTATCTCGACCATCGTGGCTTTCTCAACGGTCTCGTGCCTCAGAACCTCCCTGAGTGTCCCGCCGTCACCGCCACCGATGATGAGAACCCTCCGCGGGTTCGGATGTGCGAGCATGACCGGATGAACCAGCGGTTCATGATAGCTCTCCTCGCCGACCTCCACGAGCTGAACCGTACCGTCGAGAACGAGGAGCTTACCGAACCCCTCGGTTTCGTACAGCTCAAGCCTCTGATACTTTGTCTGGGTCTCAAACAGCCTCTCCTTGACCTTAAAGCCGACACCGTAACCGCGAGGGTACCACTCTATGAAGGCTCTCTCCTTTTCGTTGAATCCCATGAGTCTCACCGTCCTTAGGTAGGATGAGGGGTTTTAAACCTTGGGGTTTAAGGGCACCGGGAATACTTTTATAAGTAAGTTATGTACTAAGAATTTGTGACGATGTGGTGGAAGAAAGTCCATAAGGAGCTCCTGGAGTTCCTTGAGGACTCTGTGTCGGAGATACACAAAGAAATGCGGTACGGCGTCCCACATGTTGTGGGAGAAATAAGGTTTTCCGGGGATGAACCACACGTTGAGCTTTCCCTTATAACCTTCAACGGGAGCAGGCATCCGCTGGCGTTTAGCGATGGGGATTCTGTCAAATTCATGTATCCCGTTGAGGATACCAACCCGTATGTGGCCTTCCTGGAGATTATGAACTTCTTCGAGAGAACGTTCGGCGATTCACGCTTCAGGCTCGTCCTTAGAGCATCCCCAGTGGAGTTCCTTGGGGGCATCGGGCTTGAGGTTCTGTGGACGAACGAGTACCTGATCGATGGGGCTGAGTTCGTCCAGGTCTGGGCGGTTTCTGGGACGGCCAGATACAACGTTCTCTTTGAGAAGAGGGGGAAAGGGTTCGTTCTGAGGGATATAAAAAGGATTGGTGGACCTCAGTAGGGGAACATCACGACCGCGGCTATTGCAGCAGCCGGCTTGTCCTTAACGGTTATGCTCGCGCTTGCGACCTTGAACTCGGCCAGCTTCCAGCCCCTCTGCCTGAACCCCTCTTCGACCATCTTCCTGACCATCTCCTCAGCCTCTTCCTTGGTGCAGTAGCCGGAGTACTCGTAGATGAGGCCTCCCTCGTTGCCCTCGCTGATGCCTATCCCCAGGGCGGCGCTGATGGTCATGCCCGGCTCGTCGCTCTCGATGTGGGCATACACCGTCGGAAGGAGCATCCCTATCGGGACGTCGTGAACCTCATCGATCCACTCTATGTGGGCTGGGATCACGCTGCTCAGCTTGACGAGATTTACGTTTCCTATCCCAAGCTTGAGGAGTGCGTTGTCAAAGGCGTTGAGCTTGGTCCCTCCCTCCGCGGCGGCGGCACCGATAAAAGCTCTCTTGGGGGTTGTCCAGCTCATCTCAGCTTCCTCCTTTCTTTTCTCACACGTTAGACGATTACAGGCTAAAGTAAAGGTGTGCCTACTCGCTAATTAGAGCCGGGCTTAAAAACGTTTCGCTATATTGGAAAGGGGGAAGCACGGGTGTTCTTGGGGTTGAATAGCCGCCCACATCCCCAAATTCGCCTCAAGCTGCGCTTTCGGAGGATTTCGATTGGTAATTGCTGACCGCCCTTCCCAGAGTGGCCGAGGTGAAGATTCCAAGGACGCTGGCGAGGGATGCCATTGCGTACATATGCTGGCTCAGAACACCCGAAACGAAGCCTATTTCACCGACGAGCAGGCCAAGAACGCCGAAGCTGGCTATTCCTGCCCCCCTTACTATTGACGTTGAAACATCCCTGTGCCTCACGAGGGCCGAGGAAAGGAGCAGCCTCACCGCGTACACGAGGACGAAGAACTCTATGACCACGAAAGACAGCTCGGTCTCGAAGTTAAGGCCGCGCCATGCAAAGAATATCGGGGCGAAGATGCCGTAGGTAACGCCGCTGACGATGGTTGTGAGCCTGTCGTACTGCTTCGTTCCGACCAGGTCACTGTGCATCATGAGGCCAGCCATGAACCCGCCTATACTGAAGTGGAGACCTATCTCATCGCTGATGAATGCCAGAGACGTTGAAAGCACCATGAAGAGGCCGAAAACCGCCTCATCGCTCTTGAGCCTGCGGAGGAAGCGTATTATCATGACCTTGTGCTTTATTCCTATTATGTAGTTGATGTACATGAGGACGCCTATGAAGACCGCATCCTTCAGTATGCTCTCGACGACGGGCATGTAGTCTCCGGGAGTTTCGTGTATCCTTACCATCACGTATACTATGAATAGGCTCATTATCTCGCTTATAACCGCGTAGGAGAGGGCGACGTGGATGAAGTCCTCCCCAAAGAACCTCTTGAGTCTCAGGACTATGGGGGCTGACGCAGTTGAAATTATTGCGGCAACGATGAGGGCGTCGGAGTTGAGCTTCCATCCGGTGAAGGGCAGGGTCACAAGCAGCATGACCAGATACGTGACCACGTAGAGAGGCAGGGTCTTCTTCCCGGCGTAGTGGAGCTCCTCGGGGGTCACCTCAAGGCCTGCCGAGATCATGAGGAAGAACAGGCCGAGCTCGGCCATGAGGAGCATCTGATCCCTCGGCATCTCCAGTAGGATGGCGCTGAGTATCATTCCTGCCGTTATCTCGCCAAGAAACCCGGGATAGCCCAGCCTCTCAAAGCCTTCAGCCAAGAGCCTTGCGAAGGCTATGATCACGAAGACGTACCCTATGATTTCCATGCTGGTTCATTACGGCGGTGGGTTAATAATTCTTCCGCCCGGCAAGGCTTTTATTGTGTGGGGAGATAGCTCTAAGTATGAGGCACTATGAGATAGTCAGGATAAAGGAGAACGGCAAGGTCGAGCTGCCACCCGGTTATGCGTACGAGCTGGGAATCGTGGAGGGAGCGTACTTCCTTCTGGAGATAGACACCGACCTCAACGAGGTTCACATGGAGCGCATAGCCCTCCCCGGAAAGAGGCTCGTGGAGGTGGAGCTCATAGTGGAGGACAAGCCCGGCGTCCTCGCCAAGATAAGCGGGCTTTTCGGGAAGCACGGGGCGAACATACTCTTCAGCGAGGCCGAAGAGCTTGAGGGGATAGAACTGGCAGGAATAGTTGCGGTCATAGACGTAAGCGGGATGAGCGGCACCCTGGAGGAGCTGAGGAGGGAGCTCGAAGAGCTGGACGTTGTGAGGGAGGTTATCCTAAGACCACTGGAGTAACAGCACCGCCAGCATGAAGGTCACAAAGACCGCCGCCAGGACGTTTATCTCCTCATCGGCCTTCATTTTTATTCCCGTTTCTTTCCCGAATATGCCCAGCGCCCTCAGTACAAAGAACCCGAGCAGCGCGGCGGCAATGTAGATGAAATCAGCCGGCCTGAACCCCGCACCGAGGTATATGCCCGCCCCCAGGGTAAGGAGCGCGAGCGCTAAGGCCGAGAGCCTCCAGGAGTGCTTAATCTCCGGGCTTTCTGCCCTCAGCATGTGGTAGTTCAGCCCTGTGAACGCCGTAATAGTCCCGAGGGTTCCAATGGGGACGACCCAGTACCACCTCCCCGGAAGGCCATATGAGAGCAGCCCCTTCGCGTAGGAGCCTATAAAGGGCGAGACCCCGCCTATGGCGAGGCTGAGCATCAGCACGGAGAATGCCATGAACGGGGCGTTCCTATACCCAAACTCTCCGAGTCTTCTCGACTTCGTTCCAAGGCTCCCAACGCTCAGGAAGAGGCCCCCTTTGGCCAGAGAATGTGCCAGGGCGTAGTAGGCTGCCCCTGTGAAGTTGAAGGTGGCTATCCCGAGGAGCACGTAGCCCATTTGAGAGACCGTGGAGTAGGCGAGTAGGCGCTTCGCATCCCTCTGGAGGATCATCATGACTATGCCGAAGAAGATCGACGCAACCGCCACCACCAGCGCCGCGGTTTTCAGGCTCTCCCCGACGGGCAGGGCAGAGAAGAGAAGGATCATGCCGTAGGCAGGTGCCTTTACCACGAGACCGCTCAACATGGCACTGGCGGGTGTCGGGGCGGTGGAGTGGGCGTCGGGCAGCCACCCGTGGAGGGGGAAGATGCCGGCCTTCAGGAGGAGTGACGCAAAGGCCATCCCGAGGGCGGCGCTGAGCTCCCTGCTCGGGGTGGCACTCTCGGCGACGAGGTCGACGTTGAGGTAGCCGGTCTCCATGTATATGAGGCCTATCGCAAAGATGAGGAGGTATGATGCGAGGAGCGATAGTATTAGATACTTGAAAGCGGCCTTCCTGGAGCCGGGATCTTCGGAGAAGGCCACCAGGGCAAAGGCCGAGACGGAAGCGATTTCCATGTAGATGTAGAAGTTGAAGAAATCCCTCGCCAAAAACGAGCCCAGCAGGCCCGCGTGCATTAGGAGGAATAGGACGAGGGCTTTGGCGGTCTTTTTATCCCTGAAATCGAAGTAAGAGAGAGAATAGAGGGCAACGACCGTGAAGAGTATCAGCTCACCCGCGATGAAGGGGGTATTGGTTTCACCGATCCAGACCTCTATCCCCGCCACCCTGCTCCAGCCACCCACGATTTCCCTCCCATTCTCTACGAGGAAAACCCCGGCCGGGAGAACCGCCCCGAGGGCGAAGGCGGCCTTTATTAACACCTTTCTTGCCCTGAGGATGTCAAGGGTGACGATTATAAACCCAAACAGGAGCGGGAAGGCCACCATAAGCGGAATCATGAGCCGTCCCTCCGCATGCGGATTATTATCGCCAGGGCGAGCGACGTTATGGCAACGTCAACAACGAGGGTCGTGAGCATCAGCGTTGCCGGGAGCGGGTCGACCGGGTTCGTCGGCATTATCGGGACGTCCTTTCCAGGGGAGTACGCCAGGCCGACGAAGAAGAGCACCAGACCGAGGGAAACAACGTTTATGGAGAGCACTAACTTTATCGGCTCCCTCTTCGCCATCAGGCCGTATATCCCTATGAGCATTATGACAACTCCCGCCTGTTCCGGGCTAATCACTTTCAACCCACCTCAGCAGTATGTAGAAGACGAACGTGAAGGCCGCACCGACCTCAAGGCCGACAATGACGTTGAATGGCAGTATTATACCGCCCTCCGTTGGCAGGAAATTGGAGTAGAACGCCCCAAAGGCTATCCCGGCGATTCCCATCAGGACGAGAAGGGCCCCGGCGGAGCTCTCTATCAGGCTCGCCCAGTTGAACTTGAACTTCTTCCTGACCTTTCTGTAGCCGTGGGAGGTTATGAGGAGTATGACCGCGACCGCGAGGATAACCCCACCCTGAAAGCCGCCCCCCGGGCTTCGATGGCCGTAGAGCATAATGTAGGCCGCGTAAGTGACCAGGAAGGGGCTTATCATCTTGGTTGTGCTCCTCACGACGGTGCTCATCTTCACTTCTTCTTCCCCCCGAGGAGCAGGTAGAAGCCTATGACCGCGGTGAAGAGCAGGCTCGCCTCTCCAAGGCTGTCGTAGGCCCTCCAGCCGGCGAGTATGGCCGAGACCAGGTTGGGAACGTCTATCTCAGTCCAGTGGGTGACGTAGTACGTGTAGCTCCCGCCGTAAGACGGGGAGTAGTTCAGGCCGAGCAGGAACGCCCCGAGGGCCACGGTGAGGAGCAGGGCGGCCTTTCTCACCTCGTCACCTCCTCTATCGTGAACAGGAAGACACCTATCACTATCGCGCCGACGACTATCGCCGAGAGGGCGACGTCGGGGGCCTTCAGCTCGAACAGGGCCAACACGAAGAGCAGACTGAGGAGGGAGTATTTAACGAGGGCACTAACCAAATTCTTCTCTTCAACAACCGCTATGGCCAGCAGTATCATCGCTATGAAGACCACGTCAAGGACTGTCCCAAGCATACATATCCACCACTACCTTCGGCTTCACGCCGTACTTGTACGCCCCCCTGGCAATGGCATGGCTCACCATGGGGTTTATCATCGCTATCAGGAATGCCAGGACGAGGAACTTGGCCCTCACAACCGTTGGGGCGTCCATTATTATGATCAGGGCGAGGATTATGCTCATGGCCCCACCGGTGTCGCACTTCGTTGCAGCGTGAAGGCGGGTGTAAACGTCGGGAAAGCGCAGTATTCCAAGGGCCCCGAAGACCATAACTGCCTCTCCAAACAGGGTGAGGACTATCTCAATCATTGGAAGCCCTCCTCTCCATGTATTTGGCGAGTATAAGCCCGCCGACGGAGTTAACCATGAGCAGGACTATCGCCAGGTCTATCAGGTAGTACTCCTTCCGGATCACGGAGACGACGGCAATTATGACGACCACCTTCGTCGTTATCGTGTTCAGGCCCACTATTCTGTCGGGCAGGGTCGGTCCTCTAACCACGCGGTATGTTATCAGCATGGCCGTGAAGACGAGGACGTAAAAGACGCTCACCAGAAGACCTTCTTGAGCCATTCCTCTATGTCCCCCTTTATCTTTTCTCCGGCCTTCTCGCGGTTGAGGGTTTCCAGATCTATCCAGTGAACGTAGAGGTAAGTCTCGCCGAGCTTTTTGTTCACATCGAGCGTCAGTGTGCCTGGAGTCAGGGTTATCGAGTTGGCGAGTATGGTAACGCCGGTGTCCGAATGGAGGTCGGTCTTTATCTTGACTATCCCGGGGTTTATGTCCATGAAAATCACGTTCTTTGCAACCTTCAGGTTGCTCTCGATGAGCCGGAAGGCCATTATCACGAGGTACTGTGGGAGGTATATGAAGGCAAAGTACAGGAGCTTTTCGACGATATGCCCCGTTCTGCGTATGTCCTCAGTGAGCAGGTCGCGCATGAAAGCCGCTATCATCAGCGTAACGGCCGCGCCCATGGCCAAATCCCGGGCCCTGAAGCTTCCCGATATGACCACCCAGAAGGCCATAAGGACGACCCACGTTATGATAACCCTCTCCCAGGGTGGGAGCTTTGAGGCTTCGAACTGTTCGTGGAGAACCCTCTCCCTCAGGCCTTCGAGCCTCTCCTTAAGGTAAAAGGGGACGCGGCTCATGTGGTATTTTAGGGATGGAGAGGTTATAACGATTTTGCAGATGCAAAACTACTGCCCAAAAATGTGAAATAAGTTCGAAAGAACGGCCTCCAAACCCATGCATCCTCGGCGGTGTTTCCCCGCTCCGCGGTCAAGCTCTTTCCGGGGAAAGGTTTAAATCTCGGGGGCTTTAGATGAAAACGGTGATGCTCATGATTGAGGTTGGGGAATACCGGGTCAAGGAAGGCCTTTATTACACGAAGGACCATGAGTGGGTTCAGGTTCTTGAGGACGGAACTGTCCTCGTCGGAATAAGCGACTATGCCCAGAAGGAGCTTGGCGACCTCGCCTATGTCGAGCTCCCTGAGGTCGGGAAGGAGGTCAGCAAGGGCGAGGTCCTCTGTGAGCTTGAGAGCGTCAAGGCCGTCTCCGAGGTTTACGCTCCCCTCAGCGGCGAGGTTATCGAGGTCAACGGGGAGCTTGAGGACAGCCCGGAGCTCATTAACGAGGACCCCTACGAGAACTGGATCGCCAAACTCAAGCCGAGCAACCTCGACGAGGAGCTCGGTGAGCTCATGGACGCCGAGGCCTACGCCGAGTACCTTGAGAGCCTTTGATGTGCTCCTCCAACTTTTCTCTTCTCCTCTCGGAACCCTTAAGTATTCGGACGTCAATTGGTTTTCGGTGGTTCCCGTGAAGGTTCTTAAAGAGTGGGACGTTAAGGTGAAGCTCGTGAAAACTAAGCGCGGGGCGGTTCTCCACATGATCGAGCTTGAGCCGGGCCACTTCTACCTCGAACAGAACCCCCTGAAGGATTCAAAGTACGGTGTGGCCTACAGGAGAATAAAGGAGAATTTCCCCGAGTTCTACATGTTCTGGGAGATCAGGAACAACCGCTATACGGGGAAGCTCCTCGCGGGGGCGTTCCTTGAGAAGTCCGAGATAGACGAGTTCGTCGCGCTTCTGGCGAAGACCGAGGACTTCAAGAAGTTCGAGGAGATACTCGAAGAGATCGAAGAGATGGAGGAGTGAGCTCAGTCTCTGACCCTCATCATTTTTGCCGCGCAGGGCGCGGTCTCAGATACCCTAGAGGTCGTCATCGCTCCTTCCCTACTCCCCTAAAGATGTTAAAAGCCTAGCGGCTCGGCCAGTATGCCCGTCATCACGGGTCAGCCACTCCAGGGCTCGTCATCGCCGTGAATTATTAACGAGGAAACCCTTATAACTTCTGCCCCAGTAGTTAACTACTGGGGTGGTAGTTGTGTACTTCGACACCCGTCCGAAGAGAAAGCGGGAGGATTTGTATGACAGAGAAGGTGAACTGGGCGAGTTTGAGAACTCCCTAAAGTCCGGAAACCCACTAACGGTCATCACCGGTATAAGGAGGCTCGGAAAGACCTCACTCCTTCTCGTCGGCCTCAACGAGCTTGAGCTTCCCCACGTCATCGTCGACTTCAGGGGAGTCAACCCGAACTCCCGTATGGACGTCTACAAGAGGATAGAGGGCGCCGTCAACGCCTTCTTCCGCGAGAACCGCGGAATCTGGGAAGATGTCAAGGGGGACCTTAAAAACATCTCCGGTCTTCGGCTGCTCGGCTTCGGCGTGAGCTTTTCATGGAAGGAGGGGAAGACCGACCTAATAGCCCTCTTCCGGGAGCTGGAGAAGCACAACGTCGTCCTGGCCTTCGATGAGGTTCAGTATCTAAGAGGGCCTGTCGGGAGCGAGTTCGCGGGTTTGATAGCCCACCTCTACGACTACTCCGAGCTGAGAATGGTTATGACGGGTTCCGAAGTGGGCCTGCTCCATGACTACTTAGGCGTTGATGACCCCAGCGCCCCCCTTTACGGGCGATACTTTCATGAGGTAAGCCTATCCCGTTTTACCCCTGAGCAGAGCTGGGATTTCCTGTTGAAGGGGTTCGAACAGGTGGGTATAAACCCACAGGAAAAGCTCATCGAGGAGGCAGTTGAAAGGCTTGACGGCATAGTCGGCTGGCTCGTCCTCTTTGGGAAGAAGGCGATGGAGAAGGGCCCCTCCGAGGGACTCATAGGTGAGGTCTTTGAGGAAGCAAAGGCGCTCGCGATGAGCGAGTTCGAGAATTTTCTGGAAAAAAGACAAGTTGCAAGGGGAAGATACATGGAGATAATGCGGGCGGTGGCAGGAGGAAAGAGAACCTGGGAGGAGATAAAGGGGCATCTGGAGAAAAAGGAAGGCAAGAGCATAGCAGACAGCGTTCTGGCGAGGCTCCTTAAGGGGCTGGTTGATTCCTCTTTCCTTGAGAGAAGAATCGAGGGGAGGAACGTTTACTACGTGATTCCCGACCCGATACTGGAGGCGTGTTTTAAGTAGAAGAAAAAAAGGTGAGCTCAGGCGTTCGCCTTTTGCCCTTCCCTCTTCTTCGTGAGGTACTCGTGGATGGCCTTTGCGGCCAGTCTTCCGTCTCCCATGGCGAGGATGACGGTTGCCTCCCCCCTTATTGCGTCGCCACCCGCGAAAACTCCCGGGATGCTGGTCATGAGGTTTTCGTCCACCACTATCTTTCCGCGCTCGACCTTGAGGCCTGGGGTGTTGACTATGAGCCTGTTCGGGTGCTTTCCGATTGCTATGACCACCGTCTCGGCCTCTATCGTCACGTATTCCCCGGTTCCTACGATTTTCCTCTTTCCGCGCTTGTCCCTCTCCTCAAGCGGGCGCATCTTCTCGAACTTAACGGCCTTGAGGTTGCCCTTTCCGTCCCCGATGAATTCAACGGGGTTCAGGAAGAACTCAAACTTTATGCCCTCCTCCTTGGCGTGCTCCACTTCCTCAATCCTGGCCGAAACGTCCTCTTCTCCCCTGCGGTATGCAACTATGACCTCGGCTCCAAAGCGCCTCGCTGAGCGCGCCGCGTCCATTGCCGTGTTCCCCGCACCGATGACTATGACGCGCTTCCCGACCTTGACGGGGGTGTCGTACTCGGGGAACTTGTAGGCCTTCATGAGGTTGACCCTCGTCAGGAACTCGTTGGCGGTGTAGATGCCGTTGAGGTTTATCCCCGGGGCGTTGATGAGCTTGGGCGTTCCCGCACCGGAGCCTATGAAGACCGCGTCGTACTCCTCCAGGAGTTCCTCGATGGTAACGGTCTTCCCAACTATGTGGTCGGTGAGTATCTTAACGCCGAGCTTCCTGAGCTTGTCAATCTCGCTCTCGACGATGCTCTTCGGCAGCCTGAACTCGGGGATTCCGTACATCAGGACTCCTCCGGGCTCGTGGAGGGCCTCGTAGATCGTGACGTCGTAGCCGAGCTTTGCCAGCTCCCCGGCGGCGGTGAGGCCCGCCGGACCTGCGCCGATGATTGCAACGCGCTGTCCCTTCTTCTCTATCCTTGGCACCATCTCGAAGAGGAGCTCCTCGTCTATGCCCCTCTCGCGCGCGTAGTCTGCCACGAAGCGCTCAAGCTTTCCGATGTTTATCTTGTCGCCAACCCTGCCCATCACACAGTTCATCTCACACTGGTCCTCCTGAGGACAGACGCGCCCGGTAGTGGCCGGCAGGGAGTTGCAGGCCCAGATGACGCTGAGGGCCTCCTTCACGGCCCTGTCGGGATCGTCGCGGTACTCCACGAGCTTGCTTATGAAGCCCGGAATGTCTATGTGAACGGGGCAGCCCTTTATACAGGGCGCGTAGTCGTAGGGACACTGCAGGCAGCGCTCGGCTTCCTTTACGGCCAGCTCAAAGTTGTATCCGAGGTTTACTTCAACGAAGCTCTTAACGCGCTCTTCAACCGGCCTCTCCGGCGTCGGAACGCGCTCCTTGATGAGCTTTCTCTTAACGGCCATCACTGCTCACCTCCCTGAAGGGCCTTCATGTAGTCCATGAACACCTTCATCTCCAGGTCCGTGTAGTAGCCGCTCCTCGCTATCAGCTCGTCCCAGGCGACCTTGTAGGCGTCGAACTCCGGCCCGTCTATGCAGGCGAACTTGACCTCGCCACCAACGGTTACACGGCAGGCACCGCACATGCCGGTTCCATCGACCATTATCGGATGCAGGTCTGCCTTCATCGGGACTCCAAACTCCTTGACGACCTGGAACACCGCCTTCTGGTCTCCCGTGGGGCCGACCATGAAGACGAGGTCGAAGTGCTCATTTTCGAGGAGCTCCCTCACCTTCTCGGTGAGCCTCCTGGTGACGTTCTTCATGTTGGTCGGGAAGTCAAGGTTGGGGTCTATCGGGACGGTCTCAAGTATGTGCCTTCCGACGGCCTTCTCCATCTCGTCCCTGATGACCACCATCGGTTCGAACGTGACATGGAGCGTCGTGACGTCGTTTCCAAGCTCCTGCCAGGTCTTGGCTATCGGGTACACCTCGACTATTCCGGTGTAGGCTCCAATAGCGAGTATCTTTCCGAACCTCTTCATCTCCGCCGGGTTTCCGAGCGGGCCGGCGATGTTGGGTATCTCGTCACCCTCCCTGAGCTCGGCCGCCATCCTTGCTGTGGTCTTTCCGCGGGTGAACACTATGAGAACTATCCATCCCTCCTCGGGGTCCCACATGACCGGCGTGAGGGGAATTCTCTCACCGTTTTTGAATGCCCTGACGATAACGAACTGCCCCGGACGGACTTTTCTGGCCACGTGGGGGGCGTGAACCTTGAACCATGTGTTTCTCATGGCGATTTCCTTCTTCTCCAGGATTTTATACACGATGAACACCTCCGTACACGGGTTCAAAGTTGGTCATCTAAAGGTTCACAACCTTGGGTGCTTATAAATCTGTTGTTAACCTTTGGTTTAATATTGTGGAGGTATTTTGATACAACAGGGCTTTTTGTGAAAAATGTTCAGAAGAGCATCAGAATCAGAGCTTCCTGAGGAAGGTTATATAGCCGGTGTGGGCGAGCATCGTTGTCTTTGGCCTCATGCACTCCCTCTTGACCTCGTGCTCCCTGACAAGGACTTCGACGACCCTCGGCCTGTAGAAGTGCTCCCTGTACTCCTGAAGCGCCTGGAAGAAGCGGTGAACCTGGTTCATACACGGGGTGTATGCCACGAAGTAGCCGCCGGGACGGAGCACCTTGACTGCATGGGGAAGGACGTTCTCGGGCTGGGGCAGGTCGAGAACTATGTGGTCGGCGCTTTCCTCGTCTATGCCGTCGTAGATGTTCTTCAGCTTTATCGTCACCCTGTCGGAGAAGCCTGCCATCTCGATGTTCCTCTGGGCTATCCTTGCAAAGTCTTCCCTGACCTCGTAGCTTATGACCCTTCCTTGGGGCCCGACTATGTTCGCGAGGAATATCGTGAGCGCCCCGCTTCCAACGCCGGCCTCTATCACGGTGTTTCCGGGCGATATACCTGCGTATGCGATTATTATTCCAGCGTCCTTGGGGTGGACGATTTGAGGGCCACGCCGCATCTTCGCTATGATGTCGTTAACGTCGGGCTTCAGTATCCTGAACTCCTCTCCCCTGTGGCTGGGGATGCTCTCCCCGTAGTTCTTCTCCGTGAGCTCTCCGAGGTTGATTATACCCAGGTCGGTATGAAACTCCCTGTCGGAGACTGTTACGAGGTATTTCTTCCCCCTTCTATCGATGAGGAGAACCCTATCTCCCTCCCGAATCAAACGCCTCACCGCCCTTTTTTACAATCACTTCTTCCTTCGACAGCTGGAACACTATCGATGCCATCTCCTCCAGCATGGCCAGGTGAGCCCTGCTGAGCACGTCCACGTTGAGGAAGTGTATGCCGACCCAGTCCTCCATGGGGATTGTGCTTATCCCCGTCATTATAGCCTTCATTGCCTCGTCACCGCCGAAGTGGACGTAGTGTGAGAGCCCGAAGGTTACGAAGTATTCCGGCTTCGTCGGGGAGTGTGTCATCCTGTTGATTACTGTGTGATAGTTTTTGAGGAAGCTGTGGGAGTCATAGACCGGGACAACCTCCTCTATGACCTCCCCGTAGCTGGCGGAGCCCGGGCCTATCTTGACGACCTTTATCTTCTTTATCAGCTCGATTATATCTGAGTACTTCCTGCCGGAAACCCTGCGTATGTAGTTCCTGAACAGGAGGTCGCCTACACCGAAGAAATCCCCTATTACAACCTCGCCCCTCTCGATGAGGCTGGGTATCAGGAATCCCCATGAGAACTCCTCGAGCGGATAAGTTGGCGGGTACTCGATGAGAACTGTGTCTCCCCTCTCAGTCCTTCCGAAGAGGTACTTTTCAAGGACAGAGGTCTCCATAGGACTCACCAAAAGGGTTTTTAACCGCTCATCTTTTAAACCTTGTTAGGTGGAAGGGATGAAGCGATTCGTAGTGTGGCCCAGCGAGCTGGATTCCAGGCTCAGCAGACGATACGGGCGAATGATAGGAAAGGAATTCGCGGTTGAAGGCCCGAAGATTCACGAGATAGCAGACGCCGCCAGGGCACTGGGCATGAAAATAGTCGAAATCGACGAGTCAAAGCTCAACCCACGTCTGGCCGGCCTCGATGAGGAGTACCGCCTAAGGGGAATGCTCCGCATCGAAAGCAAGCACCCGAAGGGGAAGAGCCTCAGAATGCTGGGGCAGAAGATCAGGGAAATCAGGAAAATCCAGGCTAAAGCCAAAGGCAAGAAGAAGCACAAATCCAGGAAGAAAAAGAGGTGATCACTCCTCCTCTTCCATCTCCACGACTATGGCGGTAGTAGTGTCTATAACACCGTCGATGTTGTGTATGTCGTGGAGTATCTTTCTGGTAAGTTCTCCGAGGTCCTTGGCCTCGATGTGGACTATCGCGTCGTAGGGGCCGGTGACGGCGTCCGCCCTCGTAACGCCCGGGATCTGCTTGAGGGCGTCTATAACGCTTTCGACCTTTCCAATCTCCACAGTCAATAAAACGTACGACCTAACCATTTTCCACCACCGCTGAAAGGCTTTACGTCTTTATCTAGCCGGCCATCTCATTTAAGCTTTTCGTAGGGGCCTTCTGGTAGGTTTTCAAGCTGAAACCAAAAACCTATAAAGTGCCCTTCGGAGTTTTCGTGATTGGTATGAGGGTCGAGGAACTCCCGGTTGACGAACGCGTGAAAAGAGTCATCATTGAGAGGGGCATAGAGGAGCTCTATCCGCCACAGGCAGAGGCTCTGAAGAGCGGCGTGCTGGATGGGAGGAACCTAGTTCTTGCCATCCCGACCGCGAGCGGAAAAACCCTCGTCAGCGAGATAGTTATGGTCAACAGGCTCCTCCGCGAGGGAGGAAAGGCGGTATACCTGGTTCCGCTCAAGGCCCTTGCCGAGGAGAAGTACCGGGAGTTCAAGGCGTGGGAGGTTTTGGGCCTTCGTGTCGCGGCCACCACCGGTGACTACGACTCAACCGATGAGTGGCTTGGAAGGTACGATATAATCATTGCCACCTCCGAGAAGTTCGACTCCCTTTTGAGGCACGGCTCGAACTGGATAAAGGACGTCAGGCTCGTCGTTGCCGACGAGGTCCACCTCATAGGCTCCTACGACAGGGGAGCGACGCTGGAGATGATACTCAGCCACATGCTTGACAGGGCCCAGATACTGGCCCTGAGTGCCACAGTGGGAAACGCCGGGGAGCTGGCGGAGTGGCTCGATGCCGCTTTGGTCGTGAGTGACTGGCGGCCGGTCGAGCTGAGAAAGGGTGTCTTTCACCTTGGAGAGCTCATCTGGGAGGACGGAAGGAGAGAGCACTATCCGGAGAACTGGGAGGCTCTGGCAGTTGATGCTGTTAAAAGGGGCAAGCAGGCGCTTGTGTTCGTCAACACCCGCCGCTCGGCGGAAAAGGAGGCCGTCTCGCTGTCCTCCAAGATAGCCCGTCTTCTCACGAAACCTGAAGCAAGGGGGCTTAAGGAGCTCGCGGACTCCCTTGAGGAAAACCCGACCAACGAGAAGCTCAAAAAGGCCATCAGGGGCGGCGTGGCCTTCCATCATGCCGGCCTGAGCAGAACCGAGAGGACGATGATAGAGGACGCCTTCAGAGATGGCCTTATCAAGGCGATAACGGCGACGCCGACCCTTTCCGCGGGATTGAACCTCCCCGCGTTCCGCGTCATTATAAGGGATACCAAGCGCTACGCCGGCTTCGGCTGGACAGATATTCCGGTCCTCGAAATCCAGCAGATGATGGGGCGCGCCGGGAGGCCGAAGTACGATAGGGTTGGCGAGGCCATAGTGGTCGCCAGAACCGAAGACCCGAAGAAGCTGATGGAGAAGTACATCCATGGAAAACCGGAGAAGCTGTTCTCGATGCTCGCCAACGAACAGGCCTTCAGGAGCCAGGTTCTTGCCCTGATAACTAACTTTGGCGTTTCAAACTTCAGAGAGCTGATAGGCTTCCTTGAAAAGACCTTCTATTTCCACCAGAGAAAGGACACCAGCTCGATAGAGTACAAGGCAAAGGACATAGTCTACTTCCTCATCGAAAACGAGTTCGTGGACATGGACATGAACGACCGCTTCATAGCCCTTCCCTTTGGAAAGCGCACGTCCCAGCTCTACATCGACCCGCTGACGGCGAAGAAGTTCAGGGATGCCTTCCCGAAGCTTGAGAGGAACCCCAACCCCTTCGGAATCTTCCAGCTGATAGCCTCGACGCCGGACATGGCAACGCTGAACGCCCGGAGGCGGGAGATGGAGGACTACCTCGACCTGGCCTACGAGTTCGAGGAGAAGCTGTACACGAACATCCCCTACTATGAGGACTACAGGTTCCAGACCTTCCTCGGCGAGATAAAGACCGCAAAGATTCTCCTCGACTGGATAAACGAGGTTCCCGAGGCAAGGATATACGAGACATACGGCATAGACCCCGGCGACCTGTACAGAATTCTGGAGCTGGCGGACTGGCTCATGTACTCCCTCATAGAACTCTACAAGCTCTTCGACCCGGAGAAGGATGTGATGGGTTATCTGAGAGACCTGCACCTCAGGCTGAGGCATGGGGTTAGGGAGGAGCTCCTCGAACTGGTCAGACTGCCCAACATCGGAAGAAAGAGGGCCAGAGCGCTCTACAACGCCGGCTTCAAGAGCCAGGAGGATATAATGCGCGCCAAGGTGAGGGATCTCCTGGAGGTAGAGGGGATTGGAATGAAGGTCATCGAGGGTCTGTTAAGACACTTTGGCGTGGAACTCCCCAAGGATGCTAAAAGGGCCTCTAAAAAGGTGGAACGGGCCCGGAAGGGGACCCTCGACGACTTCCTCAGGTAAAGGTCAAAGCTTTTAAATCCTGCCCTTTTACTCTGGCGTGGGCACTATGATAATCATCGTGACTGGAATGCCCGGTTCAGGAAAGAGCAAAATCGTTAAGGAGTTCGAGAGGAGGGGTTTTCCGAGCGTTTCTATGGGGGACGTCGTGAGGGAAGAGACGGCAAAGCGCGGTCTTGAGCTGACCAAGGAAAACGTCGCCAAGGTTAGCATCCGTCTGAGACAGGAACTTGGTCAGAACGCGGTTGCAAAGCTGGCGGTCGAGAGGGTGAAGCACCTCCTCGGACGCAGCAGGGTCGTCGTTATAGACGGCGTCCGCTCCCTTGATGAGGTGGGCACTTTCCGGAGCGCCTTTCCCGGTGAGGAGATAGTGATAGTCGCGGTTCACACGCCGCCCCACACCCGCTTCGAGAGGCTTAAGGCCCGCGGAAGGCACGACGACCCGAAGACCTGGGAGGACTTCGAGGAGCGCGACTGGAAGGAGCTGAAGTTCGGCATAGGCAACGTCATAGCGATGGCCGACCACATGATAGTGAACGATGGGACGAAGGACGAGTACGATAAAAGGGTAAAAGAGCTGGTTGACAGGATTCTAACCAAGCATTGAGTCCAGGAAGAGCATCACGTAGAAGCCCAGGAAGAATCCAAGGGTTATTAGGGTCTCGCTCTTCTCTCCCCTGTATATCTCGGGTATCATCTCCTTCACGGTCACGTAGAGCATCGCTCCGCCCGCCAGGCCGAGGCCATACGGTAAAAGCCAGGCGAAGAGGCTGAAGAAATACGCCCCGAGGAGCACCATGGCCATTTCGGCGAAGCCGCTCAGCACGCCCATCGCTATCGGCTGGAGGCGCTTCTTCTGTATCGTCGCCAGGGGCAGAGAAACGACTGTGCCCTCCGGGAAGTCCTGAATCCCGATGGCCAGGGTGGTTACGAGACCGACCTCAAGGTTGTAAACCAGGGATGTTCCAACCGCCAGACCCTCCGGCAGGTTGTGGATTATCACCGCTATGACGAGGAGCCAGACCTTTCTCAGCTTGTCCTTCATAGATTTCGGGCCCTCGTAACCCCGGACTAGATGTTCGTGCGGGAGAAAGCGGTCTATGGCATAGATGAGCAGCACACCGAGGGCTATTCCGATCCCCGCGGGTGCAAATGAGCCGGTGCTCTCTATCGCTGGCAGGATGAGGGAGGTGAAGCTCGCCACGATCATGACTCCAGCGGCAAAGCTGAGGGCGAAGTCAACGCCCCCCTCTGGGAGGCTCTTGGAGAATATTGCCACCATGGCACCGAGTGAGGTCATGAGGGCGACGAAAAGTCCGGCATAGAAGGCAACCCACATGATTTCGCCGTTTGAGATTACCATTATCCATCCGGCCAGGTCGGTAACGAAGTTCTCTAACACTATTAGGCCACCCTAACTATTTGGGCGGTTGGGTTTATAAGCCTTCCCGCGAGCTTCTTCTGGGTGGGAAAATGGAGCTCTTTGAGGAAGTTGAGGTCGAGGCTTATGTTTATCCAACGGAGGACATCGAGAAGGTCAAGAGGGCGATGCTGAATCTGATTCCGGGGCTTGAGTTTGAGGCCTTTGACAGGGGCGATTACATCATCCTGACCGGCAAGACAAGGAGCAGAAAGGCTCTGAGCAGGTTATATGAGCTCTTTAGGGGGCAGGCGATACTCGACACCGCGCGCTCATTCCTGGAGGAGGGCTACTTCGGTGAGGAGATAATCGTGAAGGTGAACAAGCAGGCTGCCTACGCGGGCGTCGTCAACTTCAACGAGGAGAGCCCGCTTGGCCCGATAACGATAATCATCAGAACCAAAGATCCGGGAAAACTCATGAAGTGGCTCGCGCCGAGGACAAGGGACGGCGTGCCGATAGAGTGAAAAATGAAAACTCATTCGGCAGCTTTCTTTTTCTTCCTACCCCAGCTGACCTGTGCCGTGAGTATTCTCTCCGTGGAGAAAAGCCATGCTGTTGCGTATAGTATGACACCCGCCAGCACCGCCAGGTAAACGGTGCTCATGATCAGCGGGGTGTAGTTGCTCAGGAGCACGTAGCGGTAGTCTATCACCGGGTGCGTGAAGGGTATGGCAAGCAGGACGTACCTGAGGAGGGCTGGAAGGTCGTTGATGTCGGTGTACATCAGCAGGAAAGCCGGGAAAGCCAGAGGGAGAATCACCGCGCTGACAAGCGTTGTGGCGCTCTGGACGTCCTCGGCGAAGGTTGCCACTATCATTGCCAGGCTGAGGGCAATTATTATCGTCAGGAACACCACTAGGGCGAAGATAAGTGCCCCCGTTGGGGTAACTACCAGGCCCAGGTCTTCAAGGCTCACCCCGCTGGAACCCAGACCGAAGGAACTCATGTAGTAGCGCATGCCTATCATGTATGCTATAGCCGCAACGAGGCCCATCATGGCCGTTCCGAAGATCTTCGCGGCAACTATCTTCGTCCTCGCCACGGGGAGGGTGAGGAGGGTTTCGAGGGTCTTGTTTTCCTTCTCGCTCGCTATCGCCCCGGCCGCCATCTGGGAGGTTATCATGACCATCATAAAGACTATGAGGGGTATCGTGAACGCCTGCGCCGCTATGACGCTTGAAACAGCGGTTGGGGAGATGTCCACGACGCGGTTGTTTATGACGGACCTGCTCTCTGTCCGTATCGGCTGCAGTATGGCGTCGGGGTTGCTCGCCCCGAGGTTCTTCACCTTTATCCTGGCTATTTCGTCACTGAGTATCCCAAGGACGGCGTTTATCCTGCCCTCGCTGACGCTCTCCTTTATGCCGGTGCTTATGGTGGTGAAGATTCCGTATATCTCAACGGTGGCCGTTTCATTGGCCTGGAGCCTGGCCGTGAAGTCTGGAGGAATCACCACAAGGACGTTCTGCTCCTTTTGAATGGCCTGCTGGATCGCCTCATCAAGCGTCGTTGCGTTGACCACCGTTACCGTAACGTTGGGGGCGACCTCCAGGGCCTTTATCAGCAGGTTTCCGTAGGCACCTTCGTCGAAGTTGACTATCGTGACCTGCGTCTCCCCCTGTGCCTGCTCCATGCCTATATTCACGGCCTTTCCCATGAGGGGAAGCAGGATAAGAGGGACGACCACGAGGCCGAAGACGAGCTTCTTGTCCCTGAAGAGGTTCCACAGCTCCTTTTTGGCCATCACCCAGAAGTCGCTCAAGCTCCCTCACCCCCTATCGGCTCGCCGATGTTGGCCCCCACCGCCCTCATGAAGACCTCCTCCAGGTTCTCTGCGTCGTACTTCTCCTTGAGCTCCTTTGGAGTTCCCACCTCGATGATTTCGCCCTTGTTTATCAGGGCCACCCTGTGGCAGAGGTACTCGACTTCGAGCATATTGTGGCTCGATATGAGGAAAGTAACACCCTCGCTCCTCGCGAAGCGCCTTATCATCTGCCTTATTGTGTAGGCGTTGACTATGTCCAGCCCGCTGGCGGGTTCGTCCAGTATCGCGAGCCTGGGTTTTACCATCAGCGCCCTCGCTATTAGGAGCTTTCTTGTCATCCCCTTGGAGTACGTCGATACCTTGTCGCCCAGCCTGTCCCCAAGGCCGCTCAGTTCGACACCCAGCTCAAGCATCCTCTTCGCCTTCTCCTTGTCCTTGGCGTAGAGCCGCGCCATGAACTGGAGGTATTCGTAGCCCGTTAGGTTCTTATAAGCACCGGCCTCTTCCGGCAGGTAGCTTATGAGCTCCCTGACTCTGTCGGCTTCCTTAACGACGTCGTGGCCAGCTATCTTTGCGCTCCCGCCTGTAGGCTTGAGGAGCGTTGCAAGAATCTTCAGGGTGGTGCTCTTTCCTGCGCCGTTGGGACCGATAAGCCCGAATATTTCACCCTCGCTGATGGAGAAGCTTATCCCTTTGAGGGCCTTTACCTTTCCGTAGTCTTTTTCCAGGTTCAGAACTTCAACCATGGGCATTTTCAGCCCTCCCGCGTCTTTTTAACCCTCCTCGTAGATAAAGATTTCTTCAATCCTCCTGTTGAAAAAGCGCGCTATCCTGAAGGCCAGTTTTAAAGACGGGTCGTACTTTCCCTTCTCGATGGCTATTATCGTCTGCCTCGTGACTCCCAGAGCTTTTGCCAGCTCCTCCTGGGTTAGACCCCTCTCCTCTCTCAGCTCGCGGAGGCGGTTCTTCATGGGGACACCTCACATTTTCCTTGAGTAGTAGGCCCTGAAGGCAAGGTTTCCAAAGAATATTGTGGCGAAGATTAGGCTTGCAAGGTTCGTGCACCTTTCGTCCCTGAGAACCAGCCACGAGTAGTACAGCGAGAGAACCGCCACGAGTAGTACCAGCTCCAGCGTTCTCATGGCGGCGAGCTTGGAAATCTCAAGCCCCCTTTCGTCCAAGGGAACTCCTGTGTTTTCCACCACTATCCGCGTCATGAAGTACCCTAAAAACCCCCCGCCGATGAGGGCCACCAGTGATACCAAGGCGAGCTCGTTCATTCAGGTCACCCTCCCGTACCAGTACTGGGAGATGAGCAGTGCGAGGACACCAAGTGCGAGCGGAATGAGGAGCTTCATGGCCGTCTCAGTGTTTCCGACGGAGTATTCCCACAGATACTCGGCAAAGAGGGCTATGCTGATAACAGCGAAGGCGTTCCTCGTGCTCTTGGCGCTTATCAGCTCAGTTCTCTCGTCCTCCACCATCTCCACATTGAAGTTGTAGTACCGGTTCAGAGCATAGGCCATGAGAACACCAGTGAGGAAGATTCCTACAGCCAGTGCGGCTTTTCCTGATTTGGTTGAGTACGCCAGGCCGATAACAATCGCGGCAATTAAACCCGCGAGCAGGCCTTCGTAGCGGAGCTTCACTCAGATCACCCTCGCGTAATGGTGCTTCAAATACAGCTTGAGGATCGAGACGAGAACCATCAGGCTGAGGGCCAGGTAGTAGGCACTCCTCAGACCTGGGTTCTTCTCCGAGATGACCGACAGAGCCACGACCACAAATGCTAGCGTCAGCACCAGCACTTGAAGGGTTCTTCTTGAGGCCATCTCCTCGATGCGGAGCGTTCTCTCGTCGCTTATTATCTCGCCGCGTTTTTTGAGCCAATCGGCATAGAGGAACGAAACCGCGATTGCCGCCGCCAGAACTCCAAAAGCCAGCGCAACGTTTCCCATCCACAGTGCTACGGCCAGCAAGGACGCGGTCGTGGCCGGGATCACGTATCCAATTAACCTCCACCTTTCCACACCCATCACCATGTAAAGTTTCCTTTACGTAAAGCTTCTTTTACATCTTTATAAGCCTTGTCCCTCAAAGTTTTTAAAGCGCCGGGAGGAACTCAACACCGCGCGGGGGTTGCCGAGCCTGGCCAAAGGCGCGGGATTTAGGGTCCCGTCCCGTAGGGGTTCGCGGGTTCAAATCCCGTCCCCCGCACCATAGAAACTTTTGCCAAGCAAAAGTTTCATCAAAGTTCGCAGCTCCTTTTCAAAGGCTAAAAATCCTGGGGATTTTCTTATAGAATAGCCGTTTTAAGTGTGAGAACTTTTCAAATTGCAACTCTGGTGAGGGGTTTAACTTTAAAATCGACGCCCGAAGGGCGTCAAGAAGAGAGTAAACTCCTTTTGAGGCCTATCCTCAACGTGCTCTCGCTGGAGAATAAGCACTTGGTTGTAAATCCTTTCATCTGGACATTCTATGAAGAGCTACGAACTTTTGGTCAAGCTTTTTCCAAAAGCTTTCTGTACTCTCAAACCCCGATTTGGGGTTTCATCCCACATCCTCGAACAGCCCTTTCTGACGAAAGCGCTGGCGGAATGTTTCTAACTGATTTTGATGAAACTTTGCCCATTAAAGTTTCTTTGGTCAAGCTTTGCTTGCGCAAAGCTTGCTCACGGCATTTTGAGCTCGCTTCTCACATCCTCGTCCATCAGGACGAAGAGAACCAGGGCTGAGAGGAGGGTTAGTGTTACCGCTGGAACGGAGAGTCCCACCATCACCCACAGGAGCCCGAAGAGCAGGTCGAGCAGGGCTATGTACGCCGCCAGGTCCACGACCGTCTCGTGGCCGACCCGAACCCCGTAGGCGAATAGGAGGTGTATACTCCCGATCACAACGTACCCCGGAAAGGTGTACTTCTCCCCGAAACTCATCGCCGCTATCCCGTAGAAGAAGAGCGCCAGAAGAACGAAAAAGGAAACGATGAGGGGTTTAGGCCTCATCGCCCAGCTCCTCCACAGGGAGCTTCATCCTGGATACGACGATCAGCGTCAGGATTCCAAGGAGCGGCATTATGGCAAGCTCCCCGAGGGCGAGGCCTATGCTCTGCCTTGCCAGTGCGTCGGTGAGTCCAGGGGCTATGACGTTGGCCGAGTTGGAGATGAGCCCAAGGGCAAAGCTGGCCTTCGGGAAGATGCTCTTGGGATAGGTTGCCGGGGCGCTGGTCCAGAATGCTGGCCCGGTTCCCTGAAGGGCTCCGATGAGGACGACTGAGGCAAGGGCCATGGTGTAGTCGCCGGCGAGCATCGCCTTTCCGTAGATGAGGAGACCGACGAATGCCACCGCGTAGGAGAATATCATGACCTGGACGATGGCCTTAAAGAGCCCCCTGGCGCTCGGGTTCTTCCTGGAGAGGAGGTATCCAACGTATCCCATGCCTATGCTCCAGAGTGCCTTTGATATGTTGAGGCTGGTGCTGAGGGTTGCCACGTGCTCCTTTGTCCAGCCGATTTCATAGCCCAGGGACGCCGAGAAGCCCACAATGGTGAATATGATCCACAGGGCCGGGAAGAACGTAAGACCGAGCACCCATGTGAAGGGCATCTTCCAGACGTTTATCCTTTCACTGCCATCGGTTTTGTGGACTATCTCGAAGTCCTCGGTAAAGAGCCACCAGAGGGCGAGGACGGCGTACATTATGATGACTGTAACCCAGAAGCCGCCCTTCCATCCGAAGGCTCCGACCGCGTACTTGGCGCTTATGCTCCCAAAGACGCCTCCCCAAAATATGCCCGAGAGGATTATACCCTTGGCAAAGGGCCTCTCGGCAACGAAGAAGTGCGCTATCTGCGTGCTGAAGAGCGGCACGAGCGTGACGACAAAACCCTGTATGAACCTCAGGAACACCACGACGTACCAGTTGGGGGCGATTGGGATGAGTGCCTGAGCTATGGCCGCCCAGCTGAGTGCTATGGCCACGCTTTTCTTAAAGCTGCCCTCATAGATTTTGGTGTGGCCAAGAAGGAACGCTATGAAGAGACCGAAGACATAGGCTATGTGCTGCCACTCGTAGGCGGCGCTATCGATTCCAAAATGGGCCATAACATCGGGCTTTGCGACGGCCATCATGGTCAGGGTTCCAAAGCCAGCGGTCATGACCAGCGTGTCAAGCAGGACTGAACTCCACCGTTTGTCCATGGTTTATCCCTCCTAGAGCTTTCCGGATATCATGAGAACACCGAAAACAATGAAAAGTGCTCCCGCGAACTTGTGAACAACCTCAAGGGGCACCATATCGCCGAGCCTGTCGCCTAGTAGTGCCCCGATGAGATTCACCGCTGCGAGGCCAAGAATGGCCCCAATAAACGCCACTTTCCAGCCGTATTTGGCCGCAAAGGCCATGGTGGCAAGCTGGGTCTTGTCCCCCAGCTCCGCCAGAAAAATGGCAAAGAAGATGGCCAGGACACCGTCCATCTCTTTCCCCCTCAGAGCTTTGATAGTGCCTCGTTCATTCTCTGCATTGCCTCGATGAGCTGGCTCTTCTTGGTGGCGTAGCTTATTCTTATCCAGCCCTCGCCGGCCTTTCCAAAAGCCGTTCCAGGGATGACGACGACGCGGGCGTTTTCCAGCAGCCATCCCGCGAAGTCCTCACTGCTCATATCCAGGCTGGGGTCGATCTTTGCCCAGATGTAGAACGCTCCCTTTGGCTTGAACGGAGTTATGTGGGGCATCCTGTGGAGGTGCTTGAGAACCAGTCTTCTCCTTTCGGCGTAGGTCTGACGCATCCTCTCAACCGCTTCCCAGCTGCGCTTGTCCCGGAGGGCGGTGATTCCCGCTATCTGGATGAAAGAGGTGACGTTACCGATGACGTAGGCGTGGAGCTTTATCATGTCCCTGATGACCTGCGTTGGGGCTATGGTGAAGCCGAGGCGCCATCCGGTCATGGCGAAGGTCTTGGAGAAGCTGTTCGCCAGGATCGTGTTGTCCGGGGCGTACTTTATCATCGGATAGTGCTTGGCTCCCTCGTAGAGGAAGTGCTCGTAGGGCTCATCGCTGAGTATGTACAGGTTGTAGTCCTCGGCTATGTCTGCAATCGCCTTGACAGTCCTCTTTTTGAGAATCGCACCGGTGGGGTTGTTGGGATAGTTGAGAACCAGCATCCTGGTGCGCTTGGTTATGGCCTCGACGAGCTCATCGGGGTCAATTTGAAAATCGTTCTCCTCCCTGAGGGGTATCCTGATGATTCCCGCCTCGGCTATCTTGGCATCCTCAACGTAGCACACGAAAGCGGGATCGGGGATTATGACGTCATCATCCTGCTCAAGGAGGGTCTGGAACGCCAGGTAAGTCGCCTCGTAAGCGCCTGCCGTGACTATTATATCCCCGGGAGAAACGTCAACCTTGTAGTGGGTTTTATAGTATTCGGCGATGGCCTCGCGGAACTCGGGAATGCCCGCGTTGGGTGTGTAGTGGGTGTACCCCTCATCTATCGCCCTTTTCGCGGCCTCCTTGATGACTTGGGGGGTGTCAAAGTCTGGTTCGCCGATGCCTAGGGATATGACATCGTCCATCTTCTTTGCCTTCTCAAAAAGCTCCCTGATTTTTGAGCGCTGAATGAGGTTTATCCTGCCAGCAAGGAAATACTTGCGCTTTTTATACTTCATAAGCATCACCTCAGGCACTTCGAAAATGAGGAAGGGATTTTATAAACCTATCCTCAACATGGTACAGAAATGCGCACGGAACGTCTACAAAACTTCAACGAGTGCCGCTTTTTCAAAAAAAGTTTTCACTTTTTCCTCGTCACAGTCGGTCATTGGAAGCTCGTTGAGGTTGAGTTCCCTTAGCACTTCACGGGCCCTCTCGCGGGTTCCAAAGACCACCAGATAGTTCTCACCGTTTTTTATACCGTTTCGAGTTATGGCATCTTTTATCTGAAGTGTTCCAGCCAGACGGATGAGCAGTTCTCCGCCAAGGGTTCTGGCGTGGTTTGTATTCCTCTCAAATGAGCGGAGCGCCATCAGAGCTGCAAATGCCACTGCCTCCCAGCATTCGGCACTGACTATCTGGATGTCTCCTCCAAGCTTTGGGACAAGGCTCTCGGCATCTTTCACATCGACTTTCGTGATGTGGAGTTTTTCCGTTATCTCTCTCATTGAGCTCCCCGAAGTTGGGTGAAATATTCGATGTTAAAACCCTTTCTCCTCTCTGATTTTTATGAATCTAAAACATTTTTTGCATTTTTGGATTTTCCTAAAAATTTTTTGAAATTAATAATATCATAATATTATCATGCATCCGCAAAGTATTTAACTAATTAAATCACTAGTTATTTCAGCGGCTTACTGAACTGGGTGGTGCAGGGATGAGCAAAATGCGTATCATCAGTGTACAGCTCCCCCAGGGCTTGATTAACGCCATGGATCAGCTGGTTAAGAAGGGTGTTTACCCCAGCAGGAGCGAAATCATCAGGGAAGCCATTCGCGAGCTTTTGAAGAAGGAGCTTTATCAGCTGGAGACTGAGGAACGCTCAACGCCTGACTACATCCTGAAATAAGCCGCTAAAATCATACCGTAAAATAATCATCATCCAAAGCCAGACGTGTTGAGGGGGTTGGGGCAATGGTATTTAAACTCCTGGAACAGGCCGGAATAAAACTTGATTTGGACGACGAGCCCAGAACCGCGAAGTTCGACGGATTCTCCGACGAAAACCTTGTGGACTTGATACGGATCGTCATAGTCGGCGTCGGCGGTTCTGGAAACAACACCATAACCAGGCTCTACGAGCTTGGTGTTCAGGGTGCGGAGCTCATAGCCATGAACACCGATGCCCAGCACCTTGCCAGGACAAAGGCACATAGGAAGCTTCTCCTCGGCAAGGAGATAACGCAGGGCAAGGGCTCCGGTGGAAACCCTGAGATAGGCTACCGCGCCGCCGAGGCGAGCGCCCACGAGATTGCCGAGACCATTGGTGACGCTGATCTTGTGTTTATAACCGCTGGTATGGGTAACGGCACCGGTACGGGCGCTGCTCCCGTTGTTGCCAAGGTCATAAAGGAGCGTGCCAGGCACAACGGAAGGTTTAGGGAACCGCTCGTCGTCAGCGTTGTGACCTACCCGTTCAAGAACGAGGGCAAGATAAGGATTGAGAAGGCCAAAGCTGGTATAAAGGCCCTCATGTACTACTCTGACACCGTCATCATAATCGAGAACGACAAGCTCCTCAAGCTCGTTCCGAAGCTGCCCATCAACGCGGCCTTCCGCTTCGCCGACGAGATCATCGCCAGGATGGTCAAGGGCATCACCGAGACCATAAAGCTCCCGTCCATGGTCAACATCGACTTCGCCGACGTCTACAGCGTCATGCACAACGGTGGTGCGGCACTCATCGGAATCGGCGAGAGCGACTCCAGCAACAGGGCGGTTGATGCCGTCAAGAACGCCCTCGAAAACAAGATGCTTGAGGTCGAGTACGGCAGCGGCGACAGGGCGCTGGTACACTTCACCGTCGGGCCCGATGTGAGCCTGGGAGAGATAAACGACGCAATGAACATAGTCTACGAGAAGCTCGGCGAGAAGAGCGAAATCAAGTGGGGAGCGAGGATAGACGAGGACATGGGCAAGGTTGTCAGGGCAATGGTCATCATGACCGGCGTTAAAAGCCCGCACATTCTCGGTGGGGAGCACGCCCTCCGCGTTGGCTCCTCCTTCAAGGAGAACATCATAACCCCTGAACCTGTTAAGCCCTTCAAGTCGGCGGACAACGGCTTCGACAAGATATTCACGACGATCGCTAAGAAGGAGAAGAAGGAGCTTCCGCCCTACGCGAGAAGGGTTCTTGACGACTTCATAGACATAACCTGACCCTTTCTTTTACCTCCGGCAGGTGGTTCCAGTGGCCGTCGTGATCAGCGTAGCCAATCAGAAGGGCGGGGTTGGGAAGACCACTCTGACCATGAACCTCGGTCATGCCCTTGCCACCATGGGCAAGAGGGTTCTTCTCGTTGACATAGACCCCCAGTTCAACCTTACCTTTGGACTGATAGGTATGGATGTCCTCCAGTACGGGGACAGCAACGTGGGGACTCTGATGACCCGGGAGAGCGATATCGAGGACACCATCGTCGAGGTGAGGGAGAACCTTCACTTAATTCCAAGCCATCTCAATCTCTCCGCCAGGGAGATAGAGATCATCAACGCCTACAACCGCGAAAGACGCCTTGAGAAGGCTCTCACCCCGATACTGCCTGACTACGACTACGTCCTCATAGACAACCCGCCCAGCATGGGGATATTTCTTGTGAACTCGCTCACCGCTTCGGACTACGTGCTCATCCCGCTCGAACTCAGCTACTTCGGCGTCATAGGGATGCAGCTCATGTTCAACCTCATGCGCATGATCCGCGAGGAGACCAACGAGAACCTCAAGCTACTCGGCCTCGTCCCCAACAAGTTCACCCGCCAGACGAAAGTGCCGAAGATGCGCCTCAAGGAGCTCAAGGCAACCTATCCGGACGCCCCAATTCTGACGACCATCCCGAAGGCAATAGCCCTCGAAAAGGCCCAGAGCCAGGGGATGAGCATATTTGAATTCGACGGAGATGGTAGGGCCTCCAAGGCTCTTCTAAAACTCGCGAGAGAGGTGGTTGAGATTGTCGAAGGATAAAATCCCCAAGCTTTTTGACGGTTCCGTTAACGAGCTCACGCGGCCGTCCAGGCCCAAAAAAGATCGAAAGGCCAAGTCAAAGGACATGAAAAGAGAGAAGAAGCAGAAGACTCTTTACATAAGTCTCGACATGAACAGAAAGCTCATCGAGCTGTATGGAGAGGAAGGCAGAAGGCAGAGCGTCATAGTTGAGGACGCGGTTAACCTCTACTACTACCTGAAGCTTGCCCTTGGGGAAAAGAAGTTCGATGAGCTGATGAGTGCGGTGAAAAGAGAGGATCCGGAGTTCCTGAGGGAGTACATGGGTAGATTCAAACTCTGACGTTAATCCAGACCACTCGATTCAGGGCTAAAATCAGCCCCTAAAATCATACCCCAGCTCCCTCTTAATCCCTTGGAATAAGGGGCTAAAATCAGTCGCAGAACGTTTCTATTATCCTCTGGATTATCTTGCTGGTCTTTGCCCTGTCCCTCTTGTAGAGGTAGGGTATCCTTATGACTTCGGCCTCTATACCATGCCTTCTCAGCTCCTCCTTGAGGCGCTCGCAGCTGAACCCCTGGTCGGGCCCTATTGCCACTATATCCGGTTTTATCTGTTTCACCAGCTCGTAATCTATCCCACCCGGGGAACCTATGTAGACCTCGTCCACAACCTCAAGGGCCCGGAGGAGTTCCGCCCTGTCTTCGGCGCTGTTTACTGGCTCCCTGCGTTTCTGTCTTCTAACCGTCTCGTCGTGGGCGACTATCACTATCAGCTCGTCCCCCAGGGCCTTGGCCTGGCTGAGAAAATGGATGTGGCCGACGTGCAGGATGTCGAAAACCCCACCAACGAGGACGCGGATTTTTCCTCTTCCTCCCCCTTTTTCCTCCATCTCAGCCCACCGTCAGTTCCCAAATCCTGTCTTTGGCGTGGTGGATGTTCTTCACTGCCTTTCCCTTGGGTTTCTCCTTCATGGCCTTACCGTCCATCAGAGCTATGCCTATCGCAAGGGGCCTTCCGTAGTCCTCCTCGACCACGAAGACGAAGTCTCCCTCCCTGATGTTCTCGTCGGCGTCGGTTATTCCTGCAGCCATGACATCGGCGCCCTTTATTATGAACGGCACCGCACCGGCGTCGACCACCACCCTTCTCGGCCACTTCCTCAGGTCTTCCTCGTTGGAGAGCTCGTAGAGGGCTATGACAAGAGGGAATATGAGGTCTTTCCTTCTGATGAAGAAGGGCCTGCCGTTGACGAGGAGTATCTCCGTTGTCCTGTCGAATTCGGCAACCTCGACCCTGTCCTTTTTGTTGAGCATCTTCCTGGCTATCTCCTCGCCGAATATATTCCCCATCTCGCGGATGATCTCCTTGACCTCCTTCTTGCTGAGGGGGTGCTTGACCTTCAGATCCACGGCTCACACCTCCAGGGTTTCCTCATAGAGCATCCTTGCGCTTTCCCGCGGGTTCTCACTTGCGTATATGGATCGTCCCACTATGATGTAGTCGGCACCGGCCTTTAAAGCCTCTCTAGCCTTACCCCCCTGGGCTCCAACACCCGGGGTCAGGATTTTGATTCCCGGCTTCAGATTGGAGCGTATGTATGAAACGCGCCCCGGCCTCGTTGCAGGGGCTATGACACCGAAGGGCTCAAGCTCGTTGGCCAGCTCAATCAGTCTGTCGGTTGCCGGCTGGATGAACTCCCTCGCCCCGGGATGGCTCATCTCCACGACGATTATCGTCTCCCCGAGCTCCATCACGGCCCTAACGCTGTCCCTCCCGACGAAGCCGTGGGCTATGACGTAGTCCGCCCCGGCTTCAAAAACCTTCTTCGCTATCAGCCTGTTGGTGTTTGGAATATCGGCGAGCTTCAAATCGGCTATGATTGGCAGTCCAGTTACCTGCTTCAGCTCGGTGATTATTTTAAGGCCCGAGCCGATTATCAGCGGCCAGTTCACCTTCACCGCCCAGAGGTAATCCGCCGTGCACTCCGCTATCTCAAGTGCCCTCTCCCTGTCGTACACGTCAAGGGCGAGAATAAGCCTCCTCATTTCTTCACCTCACGAGGGACTTTATCTCATCCGGCAGTCCGTCGCCCTTGAGGGTCAGCGCAACGTGGTAGGCGCTCTTCATGGCATCGGCCTCTTTCTCTGCCCAGGTCACCACGACGAGGTCGCCCTCGTTCAGCCTGAACATTTCACCCAGCCTTTCGGCGAGGGCCGGCATGGTTTCGCTCAGGGGTCTCCCATCCTCTGGAAAAACGGGCTCACCTTCCTTCACGACGAGTATCATGGCACCCTTGGCGAAGAACCTTATTGCCTCGTCCCGGAGCTCGATGCTCTTGAATCCCGGCGGATTTCTGACCACCAGACCGTATGCCGGATAACCCTCAACCTCCCCGACTCTCTGAACCTCTGAGAAATGCTCCGATAATCTCTCAAGGAGCTTCATCCCTTCCTTGTTGAGCGAATGTCCGCGCTGGGTGGAGCTTATAACGTCCAGCGTTGAAAGCTTTTTCAGGAGCGTTCTAACGCTCCCCTCCCCCAGGTCTAGCACCTCTGATATGGCCTTTCTCCCCGTTGGATTCTGGAGCATGAAAAGAACCGCAACGGCATCTTCAAGCGTGAACTCCGGATATGCCCCCCTCTTCCAGCTCATCGGCTTCCCTCCGAGAAAAATAGGGCAAGGAGATTAAAAAGTTTTAGAGAATCAGAGCCATCTCGGCTTCAGACCCGCCCACATCCTCATCTTCTCGTGGGCGATGATGCGCGGTATGTTGCCCCTCTCCTTCGGTCCCGGGTTCTTCATGTAGAAGGCGTTGACCTCATAGACGGTTCCAAAGGCCTTTTTCTCGACAGCTATCTTTCCGAGCCTGACGAGGTCGACGAGGAGACCCGCCAGAGCCGGGCTGTCGTTTATCCTGCCGGTGATGACCAGCTCGTCATGGGCGCCGTTGAAGCTGACGTACTCGATGTGCATCGCGATGAACTTCTTGTCGCCCAGAGGTTCGAGGAATCCGGTGGGCTTGATGTAGTGCGGAGCGTCGTAGCCGAGGAGCTCCTTGACGACCGAGCTCTTGGTGAACTCCTTGCTCTTGTTCCTCTCCTTGTCGGTCAAGGCCAGGAAGTCGTTGTTTCCGCCGATGTTGAACTGGGCGATGTCGAGGACGTAGCGGTTCCTCTGGGCGAGGTGGCTGAGGACGTCGGCGGTGAGGGGAGTTGCTCCCGTGGCACCGTCGTCGCCGAAGATAACCATGTTGCTCTCCTTCGCAAGCTCAACGAAGGCCGGGTCGTTGGCTATTAAAGTGGGAATCGCGTTGACGAAGGCGGCACCGCCGACTTCCCTGGCGTACTGTGCTATCGCGTAGGCGTAAACCTGGGTCGCCGTAAGCCTGTCCCTGTTGTCCTCGGCTATGGCCTTTTCGAGCTCATCCTTGTTTCCAAAGGGCACGAAGGCCTCGGTGGTGCAGACGTTGATGAAGACCTCCGCCTTGAGCTCCTTCCACTCGTTAACGAGGTGTTCAACGGCTTCCTTGAGCGTCATCTCGTCCTCAAGGCCGGTGGCCTCGATCGGGAGGTTCCTGAGGCTTCTCAAATGAATGCCCTTCCCAATGGTTACCCCTTTGAGGCTCTCCGGCGCCTCGGGGTCATAGGTCTTGACGACCTCGTGGAGGTCCTTTCCGACCTTGCTGGCATCAACATCGTAGGAACCGACTATCTCAATCTCCTTGATTTTAATCGGAAGCTCATCGGCGAGGGGAACACCGTACGGCTCCATCTTGCCGGCCTTTATCTTCTCAAGACCGCTCGCGAAGATGCTTGCAACGTATCCCTGTCCGAGTATGACAACCCTAACCATTTCCTCCACCTCCTTTGCTTGCGATAAATTATTTTATAGCAGTTAAATAGTTTTTGGTGAAAAAACGATTTTATGAATCTTTGAACATTCCATACTCCCGCCGTTTCCCGATCGCCGGCCACAGAGCCCCGTCCAAAAATTTTATAAATAACAAAACTTGAATAAAAGATGGCGTTTGCCCGCTTTCTAAAATAACTCCCTCCGGGCCTTTTTGGGCTCGCTTTTGAAAACTTCGGAGGGTGGTAGCCATGAGGGCCGCGGCGCTATGGCTGGTTGCACTGGTGATTTTCGGAGTAATTGCCAGCGGCTGCATCGGTGGCGAGGAAGCGAAGACCTCTTCTGCTGAGGTTCAGCTCACTGGGGACATTACAAAGGACCTTGTGGAGATAGGAAAGGTTCTGGAGCAGAACGGGGTTAATGAGGTTAAGTTCACCGCCTGGGGTTCGGGCGATCCGAACAGCGTCATGAGGGTCTATGGAATAGTGGAGGCCGCGAGGAGGATAAACAAAATCTGGGCCGACAACGGAATCAACGTCAAGATTGTTATAACCGAGACCCACTACGTCGCCTCCTTCCAGGATGCATACAAGGAGTACCTCAGCAAGCAGCCCCTCGGACAGGCCGGGGACTTCTTCGTCAACAGCTACGCATTCCTGCCGACGCTGGCCGACGAGGGCTACATACTCGACATAACGGACTACGCCAAGGCCTATCAGAGTGTTATCGACGACTTCTATCCGTCTCTCATCGAGGCCTCCAAGTTCAATGGAAGGCTCTACGGCCTGCCGCAGGACACCGAGGCGAGGCCGCTCTACATAAGGAAGGACGTGGCCCAGAAGATAGGGTTCGACCTCAACGGCCTCGATGAAAAGGTGAAGAACGGTGAGTTCACCTGGAGCGACGTCTATTACTGGGCTAAGAAGGCCAAGGAAAGCGGGGCGGCCGAGTGGGGCCTCATACACAGGAAGGGCTCCGCTCACCCGGACCTGATACAGTTCATCTTTGCCTTTGGCGGAAAGCTCTACGACGAGAACACGGGGAAGCTCGTGGTGGACGTTCCGGCCGTTTACAAGTGGCTCTACGTCGAATGGAAGTTCGCCCAGGACGGGCTTCTGCCGAAGGACATCATGAGCTGGGACTGGGCCAAGCAGATACACCCGGCCATAGTCGAGGGCAGGACGCTCTTCGACATAGGCGGAACCTGGTACTGGACAGAGTGGCAGACCAAGCAGTACTACGCCAAAGGCGGGACACCTAGGGGCCTGAAGCCCGAGGAGGTGAGGGACTGGTTCTACTATACCCTCTTCCCTGCGGGCGAGAAGGGGGACAAGCCGGTAACCCTCAGCCAGCCCTTCGTGTGGATGATAAACTCCAGGGCAGGGCAGCTGAACCCCAAGTATGACGAGCTGAAGGACGTCTACCACAAGCTCGCCTTCCTGATGCTCATAAAGGCCAGTGACCCGGACATAAACGCAATCCACAGCGTCATCTCCGCCCACCTGCCCGTGAGAAAAGCTGCTGCGGAGCTGATCAAGGACGAGAAGTGGCTCAGCGACCTCAAGGCCCTCAACCTCGACCTGAGCGACGAGGTGAAGAGCAACATCAGGGACATCGTTCAGGCAACTGTGAACCCGATAAACGCCCAGTTCTTGGCGGACGTCAGCTACATGCTCGAATACACCCACCTCGCCCCGGCACACCCGAAGTATCCCGCTCTGGCAGATATTTTCAAGGAGGCCGTTGACAAGGTTCTGAGGGGCGAGATGACACCGGGGGAGGCTGTCAACTACATCGTCCAGAAGGTCAACGCAGACCCGGAGCTCAAGGAGAACGTCGAGATACAGGGAGAGATACCCAAGGACTGGAAGTTCCCGCAGGGATGAGGTGATGCCATGACAAACGGGAAGCTCAGGGACCTTTCCTTCTTTCTTTCCCCCATGGTGCTGATGGTGTTCCTGTTCTACCTGGTGCCCTTACTCATGACCATCTACATAAGCATGACCCGGATGAGGAACTGGAACGTTGACAGGTACCTCACCGAGTTCGTCGGCCTCTACAACTACGAGAGGCTCTTCTACATGTTCCAGCACGACCCGACGTTTAAGGCGGTGATCCTGACCACCCTCGTCTTCGTTGGAATAACGCTCATGATAAACGTCTTTGGCGGCCTTGCTCTCGCCCTTGCGACTTTCTTCATAAGAGAGAAGCCGGCATCTTCGTACAGACTCCTGTGGCTCCTTCCCAGGATGTCTCCTATAGCGGTTTACAGCCTCGTCTGGTACTACTTCTTCCACGGGAGTGAAATCGGAACTCTGAACTCGATCCTCATGGGCCTCGGTATCATCTCGGAGCCCATCCCCTGGGGCCAGATAACGCCCTGGGGGGCGTGGAGCGTGATAATCTTCGTCAACGGCCTGGTGGGTGTAAGTTTCGGGATGATAGTCTTCACCTCGGCCTTGAATCAGATACCCCGGGAACTCGTCATAGCTGCGAGGGTTGATGGTGCCTCTTCCTGGCAGATATCGAGGCGAATCCTGATCCCGATGATTAAATGGCACCTCCTCTACGTACTGACGTGGCAGTTCCTCAGCCTGCTGACGACGTATCCGCACCTCTTCCTGCTCGTTCAGTGGGATCTCGTCAACAGGGACTACGGAACAACCTTGGCGCTATACGTCTTCAACACGGCCTTCGGCAGGGGAGAGCAGGATCAGGGGTTGGCCGCGGCAGCGGCGGTCATACTCTCCATAATCGGAATCCTCGGCGGCTTCGTGACGCTCAAGGTTCTCAAGTTTGAAAGGATGATGAAAAAGCCCAGGGGGGACTTCTGATGAGGGACGTGGAGACGAGACCCAAGAGGTACGAGCGGCTTATAATCCTCGCCCTCCTCCTTGCGAGCCTCCCGCTCATCCTGGGCTTTCTCCTCCTCGTCCTTTCGAGCTTCAGCACGGAGATGGTCACCAACCTCGACCCCAACTCCTTCCACCCGACTCTTGAGAACTGGGTAAACCTATTCCGCGGGAAAATAGCCACCACGGGCGGAATAAGGGTCAACATATGGCGCATAACCTTCAACACGCTCATAGTGGCCCTCGGTGTGGCCGGCGTCGTTACAGGGATAAGTGCCCTCGCCGGATACTCCCTCTCAAGGATAGACTTCCGTGGAAGGAAGACCATGATGGTGCTCCTCCTAGTCCTCCATGCCTTTCCGGGCGTTGCCCTCATAGTAGGCGTTTACCTCCTCTACCGCCTCACGTTTCCCCAGAACTACGAGGTCGTCGGGCTATACTCCTTCGCCTACGTCATACTCGCGAGGGCGGCGCTGGAGATACCCATGTCGATCTGGCTCATGAAGGGCTTCTTTGACACGATCCCCTGGGAGTTTGAGTGGTCGGGAATCATAGACGGTGCATCTCGGATAACTGTCTGGAGGAAGATAATGCTGCCCCTCATAAAGCCCGGGATTCTGGCGGTTGCCCTATTCGCCTTCCTCGCCGGCTGGCAGGACATAATCTACGTGAGAACATTCCTCGTATATCCAACGCTCGCGACCTTCATAGAGGCCAACATAGAGGCCGAGTACTCCCACATGCCCCTCATAGCGGCCGCCGGAACCTTCTACCTTCTCCCCACGATAATATTCTTCGTCACCGCCCAGCAGCTGCTCCTCCAGGGCTACTCCGGTGGAATAAAGGGATGAGGTGGTGGGAATGGTCAAGGTCACCCTGGACAACATCACGAAGAGGTTCGGCGACTTTGAGGCCCTCAAGCGGGTAAGCCTTGAGATAGAGGACAGGGAGTTCATGGCCCTCCTCGGCCCATCTGGAAGCGGGAAATCCACGCTCCTCTACACGATAGCGGGCATATACCGGCCAACGAGCGGAAGGATATACTTCGACGGCAGGGACGTTACGGATGTTCCGCCGAAGGACAGGAACGTCGGGCTGGTCTTCCAGAACTGGGCGCTCTATCCGCATATGAAGGTCTTCGACAATATAGCCTTTCCGCTTGAGCTTAGGAAGGCGCCGAAGGATGAGATATCCAGGAAAGTCAGGGAAGTGGCCGAGATGCTCCGCATAGAGAACCTCCTCGACCGCTATCCGTGGCAGCTCTCCGGCGGCCAGCAGCAGCGCGTTGCCATAGCTAGAGCTTTGGTCAAGGAGCCGGACGTCCTCCTGCTCGACGAGCCGCTGAGCAACCTCGACGCTCTCCTGAGGCTTGAGGTGAGGGCCGAGCTCAAGAGGCTCCAGAAGGAGCTTGGAATCACCGCCGTTTACGTCACCCACGACCAGGCCGAGGCGCTGGCGATGGCCGACAGGATAGCGGTGATAAAGGAGGGGGTGATACTCCAGGTCGGAGCTCCCGACGACGTCTATTACCGGCCGAAGTACCGCTTCGTCGGCGGCTTCCTCGGGAGTCCACCCATGAACTTCGTCGAGGCGGAGGTTATGGGGTCCCATCTCGACGTCTACGGAAGCAGGATTCCGATCCCGGCGCAGTACAGGGAGCTGGTTGAGAGGCTCGGGGTCACCGAGGTCGTCCTCGGCTTCAGGCCACACGATGCGGAGGTCGTGAAGGGGAGCGCCGAGGGACTGGCCGGCACGGTCTATTCCTTCGAGCCCCTCGGCAGGGAGCAGATAGTCACTGTGTCCATAAACGGTGCGGTGGTGAAGGTCTTCGCCCCGGAGGGTGAGCACTTCAGCTTCGGTGAGCAGGTAACGGTAAAGCTCCGGGAAGAGAGAATAGTCCTCTTCGACAGAAGGACGGAGAAGGCCCTTGAGTTCCTTGAGGACTGAGCTCAGCCTTTCTTTCTCCATACCAGCCACGCCGTCAGGCCGACCCTCAGGTTCGTAATTACGGTGAGCAGGAGGAGGAGCGCTTTAACCGAAGTCTCGACCGGATACAGGAGGAAGAGCATCGTCAGGAAGATTCTCTCGTCCCTTTTGCCGGGCAGCTTCCTCAGGGAGGGTATCTCGGCGTAGGCGTTCCTTCCAAAAGCCGCCTTGAACCTCTCCGTCGAGTAGCTCACCATCACCGAGCCGAGGAGAGCGAGGAGGGCAATGAGGTGCCAGAGGGGTTCGGTGAGGGTTGAGTAGGCTAGGAGGGCCAGAAACGCGCCGTCAACGTAGCGGTCGAGGAGGGAGTCGATGTAGCCCCCGAGCCTGCTCGTCCTGAGCTGGGCCCTCGCTAATTCGCCATCAACGCCGTCGAGGATTGAGCTCAGCTGATAGAGTATTCCGGCCAAGGGGAGGCTGAGGAGCGTCAGAAGGGCCGAGAGCATCCCGAGGGCGAAGGTGATGGCCGTCATCCCGTTCGGGGTGACTCTTTCGGCGAGGAGGTAGCTTATCTCTGTTGAAATCCTCCTGTTGAGATGCCTGCTGATGAACCCGTCACCCGTTCCCTTCACCGCCGTCTTGACGAGCATCCTCCTCGCTTTCTTCAGGTCGTTGGGAGTGTCAACATCTGTCCAGGGAAGGCCGTCAATGAAGGTAACCTCAAGCCCGGCCCGCTTTACGACCTCGCTCACGGGGTAGTCCCCTTCCCTTTCTATCTCCAGCTTCTCTGTTACCTCAAAGATGCCCTCGTCTAGGACGAAGAAGCCAGTATCGACTGCGTCCCAATCGTCGAGGGATTTGCCTATCTCCTTAACCCTGCCATCTCTGACCCGTACCTTAGTCGCCTCGCCCACGTCCGTCCATCTTGGCTTCCTGTCCGCTATAAGGCCGCTCCCCTTCAGGGCCTCCCTGATGAAATCCTCGCCGTAAACGTGGTCGCTCACCGTCAGAACAAACTTCCCCGAAACCTTCCCGCTGGCCAGGTGAAGGGAATGCCCGTTGCCCTTCTCGGGCTCGGGATTGATAACTATCTCCGCAGGAAAACCATGTCGCTCAACGAACTTGCGGTAAAGCCTCCCATAACGCTCGTTTGTTACTATTATGAACCTCTCAACGCCGTTTTTCATTAGAAGGGTGAGCGTCCTGTATAGAATCTCTCTTCCAGCAACTCTGATAAGCCCCTTGGGTCTCTTCCCCATCCTCGTTCCGAGGCCGGCCGCTAGAATCACCGCCGTTTTTGGTGCCATCGGCATCACCTTTTTAAAGCCCCCGCCGAGCCACTCTCCAGTGAGGATTATCCGACCAATGATTTGAAGCTTTCGGGTGAGAGAGATGCGCGTTGCGGTGCTGTATTCCGGCGGGAAGGACTCCAACTACGCCCTCTACTGGGCGCTGAAGCAGGGGTTTGAGGTCAAATACCTCGTCTCGATGGTGAGTGAAAGCGATGAGAGCTACATGTACCACGTCCCGAACATTCATCTGACCGAGCTTCAGGCTAAAGCGGTGGGAATTCCGCTCGTCAAGGGCTTCACGAGCGGCGAGAAGGAGAAAGAGGTAGAGGACATGAAGGCCGTCCTTGAGGGGTTAAAAATAGAGGGCGTCGTTGCCGGAGCCTTAGCGAGCGAGTACCAGAAGAAGCGTGTGGACAGGGTTGCTGAGGAGCTCGGGATAGAGAGCTTCGCCCCGGCATGGCACCGCGACCCCGTTGACTACATGCGCGAGCTGATAGAAATTTTTGACATCGTGATGGTTGGTACGGCAGCCTACGGCCTCGACGAGCGCTGGCTCGGAAGGAGGATAGACGAGAAAGCCCTGGAAGAACTTATCAAGCTCCACGAGAAGTACAGGATTCATGTGGCCGGAGAGGGCGGCGAGTTCGAGACCTTCGTTCGTGATGCCCCCTTCTTCAAGGCCAGAATAGTCTTCGACGAGGTCGAGAGGAAGTGGGACGAGTGCAACTATTCGGGTGTTCTCGAAGTTAAGAGAGCGCACCTGGAGAAAAAGGAGTGAGGGGTCAATCCTCCCTCACGTCCAGCCCGAGCCAGACCTCCGAGCAGCCGCCAGAGACGCCGCAGACGGAATAGCTCAGCGACCAGTACTTGGTTGGGATTGCGGACTGGATATCCCAGTCGAGGTAGTCGTCGTCGAGGAGTATCGTTATCCCCACGTTGCCCATTGGATCATCGTCGTTGCCCCATTTTCCGGAATCGCTCTCCCAGCCAGAGTACTCCATGTAGAGGAAAGGAACCCGCGCATCGTCGAGGTCAAGCATGACGAGATCTGGATCCAGGTTGACCTTGTTCCCGAGAAGGTGCTTGTGCGGGAGCTTTGATGCCACACACGAATCCCTGTGGAAGGTTAAACCTTCCTCGGAGCGCACCGGGTAGGAGTAGGCGTAACCGCCCGGAACGGCAACTTCGACATTAACGCCGTTCAGTCCCCTCGTTTCCCCGTTGCTCACGAACCCGGAGCAGGCCCTCGCGTAGTAGTAATACTCGTCGTCGCCCCACTCCGTATCCTTGGTAAAGCTCACTCCAAGGAGTTCGGCCTTCAGGTGGTCGTAGCGGATAATCCTGGGAACCTCCACCTCGTAGATGACGTAGGTGACGCGCATGTTGCCGTCCTTGGATTCGGTGACCACCCTGTAACCGTTCGTGAAGTCCGCCTCGTTGGGCTTTAAAATGTAGACCGCATCGCCCACTCTGTCCGGCTCTGCTCCAGCAAGCCACTCGAAGACGCTCCCCCAGAAGTCGTCGGCGCTCTGGCCAGTTGCCAGCCAGTTCATCCAGGTGGCGCCCTTGTAGGCGTACTCTGCTATCGTCCCTATCTCCCCGGTGGCCATTCCGACCGCGAAGTCAGTCAATAAGCCAACGGTCTTGGTGACGTATTCGCCCGGCTCGTCCCTGTCCCAGCCGGCCGTTTCGAGGACGATGATGCGGTACTTTTCAGCTTCCTCCATCGGCATCGCCAGTATGGGATAGCCGTTAACGAACGCACTTCCAAGGCTTCCGGTGGACATCTCGTCGTGGTAGAGCAGCCTGCTGTTGTCCTTGGCTTCAACCCAGTGGGCAACGGGGTAGCCGAAGGTGTAAATTTCGCTGTAGTTTACCGGATAAAGCTTGCCCTGAGGCCAGCTGAGACCGTAGGCCCACGAGGACAGCTGTATCTCACCCTCGGCCTTGTCCTTGTTGCCCTTTATGAACACGTCCTCAACAACCACGACCAGGTAGCTATCGACGTCCTTTTCAATGAGCATCCCATCGTTGGCGTCTAGCCACAGATTGCTCTTGGCCGGGAAGCGGTCGATCCAGTTCGTAGCCCAGAAGCGGAAACTCATCCAGGGGATTAAACCGAAGAGGTTCTCAACCTTTAAGCTTACCTTCCTGCCAAGCTGGGTGTCCTCAATCTCCACATCCCCCTCCCTGAAGGTGTTGCCGTTTGAGTCGAGGAGCTGGAAACCGTTTTCCGAGACCTTCAGGACCCAGTTTATCTTCCCGTCGTCCGTGCTGTCTATGTAGACGGCGAAAGGAAGCCAGTCATCGGGCCTCTCTAAGTAGAAGTCGAAGCTAAGGTCATAGCCGCTCGCCGTCGCCCTGAGGCTGATGGGCTCGCCTTCCATTCCAAAGAAGGCGCTCTCCTGGTACTCTATCAGTCCCTTTGAGGCTATCAACACAAAGGTCTTCTCCGACGGATAATAAAAGGCCGGCATTGTCTCGCTCATCGGGACCGCATGGGCTCTGAGGAAAACCTTCTCAGGGAACATCCCGGAGAAGTTCTCAATCGTGAAGCTCGCTGAAGAACCGCTGAAGCTCACCTCCCCGCTCTGGAGTTCATTCAGCCCGCTCCCGGTGACCCTGTATAGCGTGAAGCTGCCTTTGCTGATCCCTCCGTAGATGTGCACCTCCCACCTTTCGCCGAACTCGCTCCCCTCGTCTATTCTTATGACGGTTGGCTTGTAGGTTACCTTCTCACCCGTTACGGGGTTCATGAGGAACTCAGGATGGATGTACTGCCCCATCAGGCTCTCGTTCTTGAAGT
>NZ_WANV01000038.1 GCF_015521605.1 Thermococcus sp. | reverse complement strand
CGCCAACGACGTAGCTACGTTTGGAGCGAAGCCAAAGTGGTTCCTGGTGAGCATACTCCTCCCGGAGGGTGCCGACGAGGGGCTCCTCACCGAGATAATGCGCGAACTCCACGAGAGCGCATCAAAGCTCGGGGTTGCCATAGTCGGCGGCCACACCGAGGTGACCCCCGGTCTGGACAGGCCCATAATCGTCGGGACGATGCTCGGTGAAGTTAAGAGGGAGAAGCTCGTGACCTCCAACGGGGCCAGGCCGGGCGATGTCATCATCGTCACCAAGTGGGCCGGCCTTGAGGGGACGTCGATAATAGCCAGCGAGCGGGGAGAGGAGCTTGAGATGGCCTTTGGCAGGGACTTTGTGGAGAGAGCCAGGTCGTTTATCGAGATGATAAGCGTTGTGGAGGATGCCCTTACGGCCAATGGGGTCGGAGTCCATGCCATGCACGACCCAACGGAGGGCGGCATAGCCAACGGCCTCCACGAGATGGCGGACGCGGCGGGCTTGGGCTTCCGTGTTTACAGAGAGAGGATTCCCATCAGGGAAGAGACACTGAAGATATGCAGGTTCTACAACCTGGACCCCCTGGCACTGATAAGCTCCGGGACGCTGATGATAGCCGCTCCCAAGGGTAAGGTCGATGCGGTCGTTGAAGCCCTCGGGAGAAAGGGTATAAACGCCTCCCCCATAGGGGAGTTCGTGGAAGACCCCGGCGTGAAGGTAATCGTTGAGGGCGGAAGGGAAAGGCCTCTTGAGAGGCCAGAAAGCGACGAACTCTGGAAGGTCGTCTAAAGCTCCACGGCTATCCTAAGCCTTTCCTCCTCCTCAAGCTTCCTGAGTATCTCAAGGGCTGTCCTTGGATCAAGCTGAACGGTCCTGAGGTGCTCGTAGGCTTTTCTTATCTCCTCTCTCTGGTAGCCGGAGGACGTCTTCTCCATGTACATGAGAACCGCGAGGAGAACACCCTTGACGCTCTTTTCTGGAAGGGGCAGGAGCTTCCAGCCGCCGTCATAGACGTAGGCCGCCTTGGGGGTCTCGTCCCCACGAAGCTCCGCCACGGGGATCGTCGTGGAGCCCTCGAGGGAGGTCAGGTACTCGACAAGGGTTTTTTCGGAATAGCCCTCCCGTTTCAGCCCCTCAAAGCTCAGTTCCAGCGCCTTGAGGAGGGAGGCAAGCCTCTCGATGTCCCTTATCCTCAACTTGGAGAGCAGGGAGAGCTTGAGAACGACCCTCTCCAGGGGCTCCTCCTCGATGTTGACTGCCACCAGAACCCTGTCCCAGAGGCGGGAGCCCTCCTCGAAGGCCTTAACTGCTATCCAGACCGCGCCGTTCGTGAGAACCCCATACCTCACGCCGGAGTTGAAGCAGTACCGCGCCAGCTGGCGAAGCGGCTCGTCCTTTTTCAGGATGTTCACGCCCATGTTCTTCGCCTCGACGTAGGCGAAGACCTTTCCGTCCAGCATGAGGGCGTAGTCAGCCCTTCCATCTTCAGTCCTGGCCTCCGGTCGAACCTCCTCCGGGTTATTCCAGTCCCAGCCGAGCGCCTGAAATATCTCCCCGATGAGATGCTGCTTCACAGCCTCTTCGTTCTTGACATAGAGGCTTCTGTGGGCACGCACCTTCCGGAGGACGTTGACCACAGCTTCCCTGAGCTCCTCCATGCTCATACCTCCAGCACGTACTTTCTGCTTCCCGCCTCAAAACCCCTGAACGAGCCAAGTTTGAGCCTCACAATAGCAGACTCGACATCCACAACGCCCATTGATGCAAGGTGCGTTACCCCCGTGCCCCTGAGGAAATCGGGATGGAGCTGGGCACTTGGGCCGGTGAGAACGAATAGTCTGGCCCTCTTCGCCCGATCCAGCATCATATCGAGGGTTCCGTTGATCATTGCCGAACCGCTGGCTATAACAGCGTCCACCTCCGGAAGGAGCCAGTATTCAAGGGCATCGCTGAGGGTTTCCCTGTCCCAGAGCTTGGGATTGCGCTCAAAAACCATGACCTCGAATCCTCTCTCACGAAGGCTCGAAACGACCGGGGGCATGTTCCCAACTACCGCGACCTTTTCAACATCCTCCCCTAGGAGTTCAACGACGTCCCTGTCAGGGGCGTTTGACACGTCCAGGAGGTACTGGGAAAGGGCGTTTATAGCCGCCATTCCGAGGGTTCTTTCGATCACGTTGAGGCTGTCTGCCTTTTCGATGAACCCCTCCAGCGAGGGTTCTGCGATGGAGTTCCTGTACCTCCCCACCTCCTCCGGGAGCGTCATGGCCACGCCCAGTGCGGGCCCGCGGCTTCCCTCGATGAGAACGTAGCTGTAGGGAAGCGCGAAGGAAAAGTCGATTAACCGGAAGTCCTCGTCTATTGTATCCAGTGCCCTTCGTTTAATCACCCTGAGCAGCATGGGGTTTCTTACTCCCCTAGACCTAAAAGCTTTTGGGGGTACCCGAGAATTAACCTCCGGTGAAAAACATGTGTCGAATACTCTTTGCCACAGGGGAGGGTAGAGAAATCGCCCCCCTCCTTGACGCGATAGTCAGGGCATCCGAAAACGACCCGTACAAGGAAAAACGCGGAAGGGGAAGACGGCATCAGGACGGCTGGGGCTACGTGCTCCTCAAAAATGGAACCGTGAGGCACTACAGGTCGATGAAGCCTATATTCGAGGACGCTGCCGCCGTGGAAGCTCTGAGGAGCGAGCTAGAGGGCTTTGTAACGCTCATGGTGCACTCCAGGGCAGCGTCCCAGGGCATTAAGAGCCTCTTCAACGTCCAGCCCTTCGCATTCTCCTCAAGGCATGGCTTCACCTTCTGGCTCCTTCACAACGGCGACCTTGATAAGTCCCGCATCATAGAACTGGCGGATCTCGATGAAAAAGAGCTCGAAAACGTCTCGGACACATACGTCTTTGGAACATACCTCTGCAGAAAGCTCCAGAGCCCAACCCTGAGCAACCTGCTGGTCCACTACAGAACAATAGAGGAAACCACGAAATCACTCTTTAACACGGTGACGCTCTTCCACCGCTCCGGGGGAGACTTCATCGCGTTCATCACGGCGAGGATGAGTGAGAGGTACATGGAGAACCCGCTGAACTACGACTACGGCAAGCTCCTGCTCCTGAGAAGGGAGAAGCTCTTTGCTGTCGTTTCATCAACGCTGGAGCTCTATTATCCAGCGGAATACAAGGTTGTTCCAAACGAGACCGCCTTCTGCGTGCGCATCCACGAGGATGAATTCGAAGTAGAGACGGTACATCTGTGAAACGTTATATACGATGTCCCCCCATTTTTATTTTGGGTGGTGGAATGGACACAAACGCCCCGATTAAAGTTTACATGACGAGAAAGCTCATAGGAGTTGAGCCGGAGGACAGCATAAAGCGGGCCTGCGAGGTCATGGTGGAGTTCGACATAGGTTCTCTCGTCGTAGTTGAGGACGGTAAGGTCATCGGCTTCTTCACAAAGAGCGACATAATAAGGCGCGTCGTCATACCGGGACTCCCGAACACGACGCCAGTCAGGGAGATCATGAGCAGTGAGCTGATAAGCGTCGATTCCAACACCCCCCTCCGGGAGGTGCTCGACCTGATGGCAAAGAAGGGCATCAAGCACATGCTCATCGAGGAGGGTGGCGAGATAGTCGGGATATTCAGCCTGAGCGACCTCCTAACCGCCAGCAGGAGAAGGCTTGAGACAGCCATAGCGGCTGAGTGATGGCCATGATAAGGATAGCCCACATAAGTGACACCCACATAACGGGCGAGAGCGCTTACAAGGGGTACGCCTACGACCTCATAGTCAACGAAATAAACAGGGGAAACTTTGACTTCGTAATCCACACCGGTGACGTGACCAACCAGGGACTGCGCGAGGAGTACGAGAGGGCCGCCTACGAACTCAGGAAGATTCAGAAGCCGCTGGTCGTTATTCCGGGCAACCACGATGTCAGAAACGTCGGCTACACGCTCTTTGAGAGGTTTATCGGGCCGCTGAACGGTGTGTTTGACTTCAAAGACGGCGTCGTGATATGGGTTGACTCCACAATCCCGGACTTAAGCGATGGCCGCGTTGGGGGCCACAAGTTCAGATGGCTAAAGAAAAAGCTGGAGGAGTACTCGGACAGAAAGTTCAAGATAGTGGCCTCACACCACCACCTCGTACCCCTCCCTGACACCGGACGGGAGAGGAACGTGCTCTTCAACGCCGGCGACGTTCTCGACCTTCTCCTCAGGCACGAGGTCAACCTCTACACGTGCGGGCATAAACACGTCCCCAACGTCTACCGCATAGAGGACATGGTTGTGGACAATGCAGGCTGTACCTCATGCCGGAAAACCCGCAAGGGCGACGTCAACAGCTACAACGTCATAACCCTCCACGATGACGGAAGGATAGAGGTCAGGATAAAGCGTGTCACAGGCGAGCAGATAATCAAAGAGCACAGGCCTGTTAGGCCAAAGCTATTCATTCCAAGGGGTAAAAGGCTCCTCAGGATAGTCCAGATGAGCGAGAGCAACGTCTCAGACAGGATATACTTCAGGCGCAAGGTTCTGGAGAATGCGCTCAGGACGATAAACGAGAAGCTCAGGCCGGACATAGTGGTCCACTGCGGTGACGTCGTGGATATGGGAATAGAGCGCTACTACGAGAGGGCCTACGAGTTCTATGAGAGGATAAAAGCGGAAAAGCTGGTTGTCCCGGGCCACAACGACATAACCTACCTGGGTTACGACCTGTTCCTGGAGTACTTCGGCGAGCCGGAGATAAAGGAACTGGGGGGCTTCACGTTCATCCCGGTCATAAGCGCCCAGTACGAGACGCCCATAGGCGTCGTGGGGAGGATAGGCCAGAGAAAGCTCGCCGTGCGCCTTGAAGAGTACAGGGAAAGCTTCACAGTCGTGGTTATGCACCACAACATAGTCCCGATACCCAGAAGCAGGGAGGTCGGCTTCCTGGAGGACGCGGGCGACGTCCTCCGCGTCATCACCAGGCGGGAGGCGAACCTCGTCCTGACCGGCCATGGTGGCAACTCCTTCGGAATCAAAGTCGAGAAAACACCCATCGTCAACGCGGGTTCCATAAGCTGGGAACTCCACCGCAACCCCTACGGAAACACCTTCAACGTGATAGACGTCTATCGGGACATGGTGGTTGTCTTCGAAATTCAAGCAACGTGGGGCTCCGGAAGGCTCGTGGGGATATGGAAGATAAAGGCACCATTCAGGCTTTCATCTTTGCCTCTATCCTCTCCATGAGCCGCTCCATTATGTCCTCCATTATTTCATTGACGGTTTTTTCAAGTTCGACGTTGTTTATAACCGGAATCCCGTGCTCCTTTGCCCTCTCCACAATGAACTCCTGTATCTCGATTATCGCGTCCAGGTGTTTCAGATAGTAATCGGCCGGCCGTTTGCTGTAGCGCGCCCTCTCGTAGAACCTGGCCTCCAGGTCCTTTCTCCTCCTGACGGTTATTACATACATGAAGCTGTTCTCTTTGAGCTCAACGTAGCCCGGGACAAGATGGATTCCTTCAATTATTGCGTTGAATCCCTCCTTGTACGCCCTCTCAAGAACCGCGGCTATGCCGACTGAAACGTGCTCGACCTGATTCCTGAAGCCCTTGATGAGGAGCGAGTCCTCGACATTGCCCCGGGGCATCGTCTTCCACGCAAGGAACGATGAGGTGTGGAGGTCCGGCAGCAGTTCAGGAGCGATTATCTTCCTCATGACCTCCCTTATCGTGTCCGTGCCTATGACGCTCCTTATGCCGAGGCGGAAGGCCAGCTCTGTCGCTATCGTCGACTTGCCGACGCCGGTCGCGCCACCGAGGAGTATTGTTATGGGAATCTTTAGCCTCCTGAGCTGGCGCCAGAACAGATAGCGCTTCGCAGCTTCGCTGAGGCCGTGCTCAAGGAGCTTCCTGTACGTCAGTTCCCTTATCTCCTCGGTTGTCACCAGCTTGCGCTTCTTCTCGTTGAGCTCCTTCTGAACCTCCGTCGCTATTATGTAGGCTATGCCCACTTCAACGCCGGCGAGGGTTATTGAACGCGTCAGAATACCCCTTGAAAAGGGCAGGCGTATCTTTCTCTCCGGGTCGGTGACGATTATCATCTTCCTCCCTCCAAAATCGAACGTCCCAGCTTCAGGACGGCCTCTCGCAGGTCTTTTCCGTCCACGTTAACTGGCTCGTTGTCCAGGTAGATGACCTCAATCCCGTTCTCCAGGGCCCATCTTGTGACGACGTCAACGGCGGCAGCCTTGAGCTCAACCGCAACGGCGTCTATTCCGCTAAAGGCCTGCAGGTCCCTCAGGAGTAGCCCCCTCCTGGAGAGGTTGGCCGAGGCACACACTACCTCGGCCCCCAGCTTTTCGAGCCATTCCCCAGCGCGCGGAAGGGCATCGGCGGAGGTCATGACTAGGCCGAGCCTTTTTCCCAAGACATCTCCCAGGGGCCTCGAACGCAGCGCCGTCAGATGAACGTCGGCGTCGGGATTGATCGACCTCACGGCCTCCTTGATGGCCCTGAGGCGTCCTTCGCTCACCGAGTCAGCCATGGTGACTACCACTATGTCGGCCAGGCTCACCCTGAAGGGACCGAAGTAGCCCCTGATGAAGTCCAGCTTCCCCTTCGCGCTGGTTATCAGGATGTAGCCATCGGCGCGGTAGGCCGGAAAGGTTGCCCCGCTACCCTCCAGGATTATGAGGTCGTTGGGGAGGCTCTCGGCCAGCTTTATCCCCTCGTCTATCACGTCGAAGAATGAAAAGCCCGCCATGCCCCCTCCACAGCGGCGGCAGCCTATGGTCGTCACCCTTGAGGTCAGGGCGTCCTCAAAGTGATCCGATGCGGCGTGTTTTCCGCTCTCCGCGAGTTTAACCAGGAATTCAGGGGTTATTTCGAACCTGTCTCCCTCTATCAGCTCCGGTTCAGGTGGCCCTCCACGCCCCATTGTCACTATCACGGGGCTGGCTATCTCCTTGAGGGTTCTCGCTATGAAGCCGCTCACGGCCGTCTTCCCGACCCTCTTTCCGGTACCTATAACCGCCAAACTGGGCTTTCGAGTCCTCCTGAGCCTGCGGGGGACAAAGTAGAAATCGGCTCCCCTGTAAGGAACGCCGTAGAGCATGCAGAGAGACGCTATCTTAAAGCGGTCTTCATAGTCGAGCACGGGCTCATCGCTTAAGTCAACAACCTCCTTTATCTCGTTCTCTTCAAGGGCAACTTTCAGGGACGCCATGTAATCGCGACCGTGGTATACCCTAACACCGAGCTTTCTCTCTATCTCACCGACGTCTCCAATCTTCTCGCTCCCACCGAGAAAGACAGCACAGCAGACATCACCCAGCTTCCCCACCGCCCAGGCGGTGACATCGGGGTAATGCTCGCCGTCAATCAGGACGAGCCTTCCCTTTCCCATAACACCACCGTTAACTTCTACCATCTAAGGGGATTTAACCTTTTGCAGACACTCGCTAACGGAGACCACTGACTCAGGGGTTGGAACGGACATCGCCCAAGCAACCGTAGGAAGGGTTATAAACCCCGGAGGGGTAAAATAATTGGCAGCCGCCCGAGGGCGGTGCCTGAGATGGAGGTGTGTGGAAATGGCTGAGCTGATAGTTAAGTCCAAGGTTAAGGAGGCCGTCAAGGCCATCGAGCCCGAGATGAGGGTTAACCCAGAGTTCTACGAGGCCCTTGAGGCCGAGATCAAGGCTCTCATCGAGAAGGCCGTCAAGAGGGCCAAGGACGAGGGCAAGAAGACCCTCTACCCGAGGCACGTCTGATTTCTCCCCTTCTTTTTCCTTGTGTTGACGCCGATGCTCTTTTATCCCCCTGCACCTAATCACTCCGGTGGTATCATGGCGCTGAGAAAGTTAGGCGATTCGGCTTATCTCTATCCAGGAAGCCCCTCAACCCTCGTTAAGACCGCTGGAGATGGAGCTGTCATCGTTGATCCCGGTCACGGAAGCGGGAGGCATAAGGACCTCAGGAGAGAGGTCAGAAAGCTCGGGCTTGGGATAAAAGCCCAGCTCGCGACCCACGGGCATGCAGATCATGTGGCAGTGGCGCCCCGGATAGACGCCCCGCTCTTCATCCACCGTTTTGAGTTCTCAATTGCCGAGAGCCCGCTTAACAGGGAACTCCTAACCTTTGGATCAAAAGCGCCGGAGGGTTTTCTTGTCTTTCAGTTCCCGGAGGAGGTCAAAGCCCATGCCGTCTTCGAGTGGGGGGATGAACTGTTCGGTTTTAAGGCCGTCAAGCTGAACGGCCACTCCCCGGGAATGACGGGCTTTCTGGACGAGGAGAACGGCCTTATCTACGCCGGGGATGCGTTCTTTGGGGAGAGGGTCATAAAGGCAGTGGGACTGCCGTATCTCATCGACCCTGAGCTATTTAAAACTTCAATTAAAGAATTGCAGAATTATGCAGAGAAGGACCTCCTGCTCATCCCCTCCCACGGAAAGGCGGTGAGGGGCGAAGAGGCGACGGAACTGCTCGACTTCAATCTCGGGCGCGTCGAAGAGATAGAGAGCCTCATACTAGACCTCCTCAAGAACCCAATGGGCATCGACGAACTGGCCTTCAGGATTATGGAGCACTACGAGGTAAAACCCACCCCCCAGAAGCTCGCACTGAACCTCGTCCCGCTGAGGGCTTTCATAGCCCAGCACTACAACGAGGAAAGAATAGAAGCGGTAATAGATAGGGGGCTGAAGTGGAGGATTAGAGGGGATTGAAAACTGTGAGGAACTTCCAGAGGGGGACCACGTCTATTTTAACCCCCTCCCTGGTTATCTCCTCCTCATCTTCCCACGTGACCACCAAACCTCTCTGGATCCTGAGCAATTTTGCCACACGAATTATGTTCCCAATCTCCCTATCGGTGTTTCCATCCAGCTGATACGTCACTTGGATTGGGAGAAGCTCACCGTTGAGTTTGAGTATAAAGTCAACTTCACCCTTCTCATCCCTCCAGTAGAAAATCTCGCCGGGAGTAAAGGAATAACTCATTCTCCTCATCAGCTCAAGGTATACCGCAAGCTCAATTATCCTGCCCTTTTCCGGATGAGCTTTCATAGATAGAGTTCTGGCGAGCCCCACATCAACGGGATAGACTTTACGGGGGGAATTGAGCTGAGCCTTTGGCTTGAAGGAGAACCTCCTGACCTGAAAGAGCAGATAGGCTTCTTCGAGGTATGATACGTAATCTCTGACGGTGTGGACATCCCTGATGCCGACCAATGATCCGAGTCTGGAATACGTGAACTCGCTGGAGTAATTTGACATAAGGTATCTGGCCAGCTCCCTAAGGGCACTTCTGTGCCTCACCGAATGCCTGAGCATCACATCCCTTTCGACTATGTCCCTGTATATAAGTGACAGATAAACCTTTCCAAATCTGACAGACTCGGGGAATCCACCAGTCTCAAGGTACTCCTCGAGCATGGAAATTACCCTGGATATAGTTCTGTCGGAATAGATCCATTCAGGTTTCAGATCAAGGCCTCTGAAGCGCAGGAACTCCCTGAAAGAGAAAGGAAAGAGTGTTAAGTCAATATATCTCCCAGTTAAATACGTTCCCAGCTCTCCCGAGAGGAGCCTCGATGAGGAACCCGTTACTAGGACTTTATAATTCAACCCTAACCTCGAAACGAACCGTTCCCATCCAGTTATCTCCTGCACCTCGTCGAGGACTATGAACTCCGGTTCTCCCCAGAGCTGCCTCGCCGCGTTCAAGAGCCTTTCAAAATCATTTGCCTTAAAATTGGATAACCTCTCATCAAAGAAGTTCACGTAGAGCTTTTTCTCTCCGCTTGCCCGCCAAGAGAGAACAGATTTCCCGGAGCGTCTGACGCCCAGGATAGCAAGTATTCCACCTGAGGATATTAGGTTCATAACTCTATTTTCAGGCTCTCTTGGGACTATCCGTTCCCTTCTCATGAACTCTTCCATCCCCTCCCTCTGAGAAACCAGCACTCTCTTAATCTCTTCAACCCGCATGATTTGAACTTGGCTTTGAACTTCTTAAAGTTTGTGATTAGCAACCACAGACTTTCCCCGAAAGTTTGTGATTAACAACACCAGGCGCTTTCACTCTCCATCCGGATAGCACAGGTACCTGTATGGGCAGAACCTGCAGGTATAGTCGTTCCACCCCTTCGGAGGCTTTCCCTTCTCGTATGCGCGCTTGACCGAGTAAAAGTGCCTCAGCGTCTCCCGGAAGAGCTTGCCGTCGTAGGGAACCTCAAAAGCTTTGAAGTTCGGCCCCTTGACGATGGGAAAGCGGGAAAAATCGATTTTGCTGATGACCTTCATTGGCTCCTCGTGGAGCTTGATGTAGTAGAGGTAGCCGTACTCTGCCTCGGCCCAGCGGAGGTATATGTTAAGCTGAGCAAGGTGGTAGTCGTAGGGGCTCTTCGGGAGACTTGTTTTTCCCTTTATCTCGATGGGGAAGTCCCTTATGGCATCAACCCTACCGTGTATCTCAAAACCAAGCCTGTTGGAGCGGAGTATCATGTGCTTCTCAAGCTCAAAACCGAACCGTCTCTCCAGTATTTCACCGAGGACGTTGTGGGTGTTTATCCCCTGGTTCAGCCTCACCCTAACGAAGTCAGGCCACCTCTCGGGATAGCCCTTCAGCCTGAAGTATATCCTCTTCGGGCAGGTCAGGGCCTCGCTGGCGTAAAACTCGATAAACCCGCCGTTTTCGTTGTGATTCTCATTCGCCGTCATTCCATTCCCCCCGGGGACGGGGCGGGTCATCGGCCCGCGAACCTCGCCGCCCCTGCGTCAGCTAATACCGACGTCATCACCCATCAGACTGGGCAAGGGTCGTCATCCGCTTGGAGAGTTAAGACTAACCCACAATTTAAATCTTTGGGGAAAAATGTCGGAACGGAGGGAGAATGAAATCAGAGTATGGTGCCCTTCTTCCTCTTGAGCGAGTAGCTCAGGCCGTAAGCCGGCCAGAGGCTCGGCGGCTGCTCGTAGTGGTGAAGGTTGCGGAGTATTTTCTCCGCGGTCTTCCTGTTCCGGGCTTTAACACGCAGGACGCCGCGTTCAAGCTCAACGGTTCCGTTTGAGAGCCTGATGGTGAGCTTCGAGCCGTTCACCTCCGGACGGGCTTTCATTAAAAGCCGCCGGTAGTCCTCGTATGCCTCACGGCTCAGCTTCTGCTCAAGAAGGGCGGGTTTTTCACGTGACTTAAACAGGCGGGAAAACCAACTACTTGAAGGCTCATCATCCATACTCCTCATCGACCTCCGAAGGATTTCTCGGTCTAAATTCGCCCTTTAGGTTTTTAAGGATTTCTCCTCGCTTTTTGCCGAAATGACGGGAGAAGGTTTTTTAAAGTTTCAGGCCTGAGTAAGGCCGATGACGAAGACGCAACTGATAAAGCCCCGCATCAGGGAGATTTTGTCCCGCGAGCTCCCGGAGGAGCTGGTGAAGATACTCCCAAAGCACTGGGTTCGAATAGGGGACGTTCTGATCCTTCCCATCCGCCCCGAGCTCGAACCCTACAGGCATCGCATAGCGGAGGTCTATGCGGAAGTCCTCGGTGTCAAGACCGTCCTCAGGAAGGGCCGCATAGGCGGCGAGTTCAGGGAGACCAACTACGAGATACTCTACGGAAACGACACCGTGACGGTACACGTAGAGAACGGGGTAAAATACAAGCTGGACGTGGCAAGGATAATGTTCTCTCCGGCCAACGTCAAGGAGAGAGTCAGGATGGCAAGGGTGGCCAGGCCCGGAGAACTGGTAGTGGATATGTTCGCGGGAATAGGGCACCTCAGCCTCCCGATGGCCGTCCACGGGAAGGCCAGGGTCATAGCGATAGAGAAGAGCCCGTATACATTCCGCTTTCTCGTTGAAAACATTGAGCTGAACCGGGTTCAGGACAGGATGACGGCCTACAACCTCGACAACCGCGATTTCCCCGGCGAGGACATAGCGGACAGGGTCATCATGGGCTACGTTGTTACAACCCACGAGTTCATCCCCAAGGCGCTCAGCATAGCGAAGGATGGGGCTGTGATCCACTACCACAACACCGTGCCCGAGAGGCTGATGCCTGATGAGCCTTTCAGGACGTTCCGGGATATAGCCAGAGAGCACGGCTGTGAGGCGGAAAAGCTCAACGAGCTGGTCATCAAACGCTACGCCCCCGGTGTCTGGCACGTCGTCGTTGACGTGAGGGTCTTCAAAAAATAGGCTCCTATTCGATCCCGCCCCACAGGGGCTCCCAGTCGTCGCATACGAAGTTCATATGGACAGTTTTCACGTGCCTTCTGCATATTCCATGCGTCGGGAAGTACGAGTCTATTGCACCGAACCAGCGGCAGTTTTTACAGGCCTTCAGCTCCTCTTTCATTCCGTCCACCGGTGCATCTTTGAGAACAGGGCACATAAACTTTTGGACACATCTGCACCGCCGCGAGCAGCGCAGTTAACAAATGAACTTAACTCCATATTGAGTATGAAACGCTTCCTTTTGCGAAGACCTTATATCCTTCAAGCCGAAAATCTTTCGAGGTGATTCTGATATGGCAATGAAAGGATGGTGGGGAAGAATCCTCAGGGTCGACCTGACCAACAACAAGGTTCACGTGCAGGAGTATTCCCCTGAAATAGCGCAGCAGTTCATCGGTGGAAGGGGTCTCGCCGTCAAGATCCTCTGGGACGAAGTTAAGGGTGCCGACCCGCTCGGTCCGGACAACAAGCTCGTCTTTGCTGCCGGACCTTTCAACGGCCTCCCGACTCCGAGCGGCGGTAAGCTCGTCGTCGCGGCCAAGAGCCCGCTCACCGGCGGCTACGGTGACGGCAACCTCGGTACCATGGCGACCGTCCACCTGAGGAAGGCAGGCTATGACGCGATAGTCGTTGAGGGCAAGGCCAAGAAGCCCGTTTACCTCTACATCGAAAACGACAACGTCAGCATACTCAGCGCCGAAGGCCTCTGGGGACTCGACACCTTCAAGACAGAGGAGGAGCTCAAAAAGATACACGGCAAAAACGTCGGAATCCTCAGCATCGGCCCCGGCGGAGAGAACCTCGTCCGCTACGCCGTCGTCATGTCCCAGGAGGGAAGGGCCGCCGGAAGGCCCGGCATGGGTGCGGTCATGGGAAGCAAGAAGCTCAAGGCCGTCGTCATAAGGGGCACAAAGGAGATTCCGGTCGCCGACAAGAAGAAGCTGAGCGAGCTCTCAAGGGAGGCCTACCAGGCAATACTCAACTCCCCCGCATACCCGTTCTGGCACAGGCAGGGGACGATGGCAGCGGTTGAGTGGACGAACGAGAACTCGGCACTGCCCACCAGGAACTTCCAGGACGGTTCATTCGAGTTCGCCCGCTCCATAGACGGGTACACCATGGAGGGCATGAAGGTCAAGCAGAGGGGATGCCCCTACTGTAACATGCCGTGTGGAAACGTCGTCCTTGACGCTGAAGGAAAAGAGAGCGAGCTTGACTACGAGAACGTTGCCCTTCTTGGCTCCAACTTGGGCATTGGAAAGCTCAACGAGGTCTCGGTTCTCAACAGACTCGCCGACATGTACGGCATTGACACGATCTCCCTTGGCGTCTCGATTTCCTTCGTGATGGAGGCCGTTGAGAGGGGACTCCTCAAGGAAGGCCCGACCTTCGGGGACTTCGAGGGCGCCAAGCAACTCGTCGAGGACATCGCCTTCAGGCGCGGCGAGCTCGGCAACTTCGCGGCAGAGGGCGTCATGAGGATGGCCGAAAAGCTCGGTGATGACAGCTTCGCCATGCATGCCAAGGGGCTTGAGGTCAGCGGATACAACAGCTACATCTACCCGGCCATGGCCTTAGCATTCGCCACCAGCTCCATCGGCGCCCACCACAAGGAGGCCTGGGTCATCGCCTGGGAGATCGGTACCGCGCCGATCGAGGGCGAGAAGGCCAAGAAGGTCGAATACAAGATAACCTACGACCCGGAGAAAGCCGCCAAGGTCATCGAGCTCCAGCGCCTCAGGGGCGGACTCTTTGAGATGCTCACCGCGTGCAGGCTCCCGTGGGTCGAGGTCGGCCTGAGCCTCGACTACTATCCGAAGCTCCTCGAAGCCATCACCGGCGTCAGGTACACCTGGGACGACCTCTACAAGGCCGCCGACAGGGTCTACGCCCTCATCAGGGCCTACTGGGTCAGAGAGCTCGGCGAGAAGTGGGGCAGGCACATGGACTACCCGCCCAAGAGGTGGTTCATCGAGGGCCTCAAGAGCGGGCCGTACAAGGGCCAGCACCTCGACAAGGAGAAGTACGACGAACTGCTCAGCGAGTACTACAGGCTCCGCGGATGGGACGAGCGTGGAATCCCGAAGAAGGAGACTCTCAAGGAGCTCGGCCTTGAGGAGGTCATTCCAGAGCTCGAACAGGTCACCAAGCTCGAGTGATTCCCTCTTTTTCTTCCCAACTTCCAACAAGCTTTTTAGCCCTCCCTGAGAACCTCCACCGGTGATGGAAATGGTCAGGATAAGGCTTATGGGCGCGTTCGCACACCTCGCAAAGGCAAGAGAGCTCAACGTAAAGATAGAGGGGAAGAGGAAGGTTGACGAAATCCTCCGCGAGCTCATACCGAGGTACGACGAGTTCCACGAGAAGATAATCATGATCAACGGCCATCCCGCGAGGGGCGACGCCGAGGTCACCGACGGCGATGAGATCAAGGTGATGCCGGTTTTGAGCGGGGGCTGAGATTTCTTGTTTCTTTGACAATGCCATTCATTGAGTTCAAACTTTTCTGTGAGAATGAAACTCTGCAAGACCGCTAATTAAACGGCAAACCCCTTCGGAAATTGACGGATGTCCACGACTCTCCAGCCGCCCCGTTTCTTGTTTATGAGCTTATTAATGTAGAATTATCAAAATAGCCAGGAAATATAGTAACAGATGAGATAAAAAGGAAGCACATCTACTCTTTAGATAGGTATTTTGATATCAAAAAGTCACTAACACAAGAGTCATTAGAATAATAATGCTTTTTCTAGGACATCAAATTTTGTCCAAGAAAACTTACCAACAGATTTTTAATATCCAAAATTATATACCTTTAGGGGTACTTCCCATGGGGGATAACATCACAAAAGACCATATTGGATTCGTTCTTAGTGGATCCACAACGTCTGTTGCAAAGATACAATTAACAAGCATAGGAGAACGAGTTGTATTTGAGGGAATGTTGGTACTAATAACCTCTAAAAACCGGAACATAGAGTTCCTAGGTCGAGTTGATTCACTTAAACCAATAAATGAATTCTATCAAGTGGGAGATCCGTGGAGTCAAGCCCGGAGGGAAGGGCGGTCTTTGGAAGGTATTGCAGACTTGGGCAGAAGATACGTTGTGGCGGAGGTCTCCTTACTTGGGACTCTTGGTAAAAATGGACTGTCTGATGTAAGGTATCCCCCCGAGCCTGGGGATTATGTGTTTATGATAAGCGATCTAGAGGGATATGGGGAAAAGATCTTTGGCATAAAACCAAATCAGAGCGGATATATCTGGTATGGGAGTATTCTCGGGTATAAAAATTTAGCGCTTCCATTAAATGTCGAAAATATAACCATGCATCTTGGCATATTTGGAGTTACGGGGTCTGGCAAGTCATACGGTGTCGGATACTTACTAGAACTCCTCTCAAAAATTCCTTACAATACAGGGAATAATATAGAATACTTGGCACTACCTACGATAATAATAGACGCAAATGGAGACTATCTTGATTATCATGAATATTTCAGTTCAGAACAACAGTTAGGCAGCTTTTATAAAGTGTATCGCATGATATTCAAAAACGCTCCCTATCGGGTTCGAAAATGGCCTTTTAAAGAGATCACAATTGATCTAGATATTTTCAGTCCACGAGAATTAGCCGAGTTTGTCGTGGCATATAAAACGGCCGGAAAAGAACTAAATGAGCTACAGGTAGCAGGGTTGGAGATGGCACTTAAAGAACTCGAATATATTAGCTATACTGAGTTATTCTTAAACCACTTTGACGAAATAAAAGCAACACTAGAAAAGTTGTCTTCAGAAAAAGATTCTCCAATACACTTTGCAACAAAAAAAGCCATTATTTCTGCTCTGACAAAGTTCAAAAGTGATATTATTGACAATCATAACCTAATCGTCAAAAATCCCTCGATAGATGCAACATTTATTGACGATATAACCCGTAATCCCTCATTAGTCATATTTGATTTTTCAGCAGAGGGTGCTCCAGGAGTCTCTGCGCTCGAAAAACAGTTAGTTATTGCGTATCTTTCTAGAATCTTGTATAAAACATTTACCGACTACAAAATAAAGGGCGATGATAGGTATCTACTGTTCATAATTGAGGAATGTCAAAACTATATTCCAAATACAAGCAATTATCCTGTCCATGCCACACTGACAAAAGACTATTTATCTCTTATAGCAACGCAGGGTAGAAAGTTCGGGATATGCCTAGGCCTTGTCTCTCAAAGACCAGCATTTGTTGATCCAGTCGTAGTATCCATGCTAAATACATATATTATCCATAGGGTCTCTCCCGATGATGCGAATTATATCAGAAAAATCAGCGGAGGACTTCCCAAAAGTATCGAGTCAAAACTCACCACTCTCGAAAGAGGAAAAGCGATTGTAGTCGGCCAAATGAATCCGCTTGGATATCCTGTTCTAGTGGAAGTTGGAAAGAGAAGTATAGAACACAAGATGGGAGAGACTAATGTCATGAAAAGACTACACAGTTTATACCACGGAGGTGAAAACTAATGGAAACTTCCCAGATTAGAGTCCCTCCCTATGTGAGATTACCCAGTGAAACAGGAAAAGGTATAGAATTTGGAAAGATCCCCAGCAGAATTAAAGTCTCCGAGGAAATTAAGACCCTATTACTTACTGCCAAAAAACAAGAAAACCAACCATTGGTCCTGTTTCTGATAGGAGAGTGGGGGGAGGGTAAGACGACCTTGTATGACCGATACTTAAGATCAAAGGAGGTTCAAGAGGAAATTGGAGGGTTTTACGTTCTTGATGTTCAAACAGATATTTTGGTCAAATACGCAAAGATGATATTTAAAAAGGAACTATTTCCTTCAGAGAATATTGATCCAGGGTATAGGTTACTAGCAGCATTATTCCTAGCTCTTCGTCACGATCATTATAATGAGCTTAAAGAACTACTTGGCGAACCATTTCCAGGAGAAAGGAGTTATCAGTCCTTGAGAGACTATGTTAACAAATGTCTCACCCTAATAAAAAGATCAGCAATCAAAAAGAACATGATATATCCATTGGTTATATTTATTGATGAATTTGAGACATTTGCGTTGGTTGCTGAAGATGAAATATTAAAAGAGTTTATAATTGAAGGTCTGACTAAGATAATCAATGGAAAAATAAATTCTCTTTTTGAGAATAAAACTAGTGTGTTACATTTTATATTTTCTATAACTCCTCCAGCCTTTGCAAGAGTTCGTGCCTTAGCTGGAGATATCGAAGGGAGATTCATGCAAAGAGTAAAGCGCATCCACCTATACCCTCTCTCCAAAGAAGAGAGACTAAAATTTGCCAACGAGTTACTCAAATACATGTGGAATAATCAAAATATAAATATAGACACTATATTCTTACCTCCAAGCGTGCTCAATCCAGTGGTTCACAGCACCATAGGGAATACACGAGCTCTTCAGCAAGCGATGACTGCATTATTACGTAGAGAGCTTTCAAAGGGTGGATCCCCAATAGAATACACTGAAATGATGAACTTCCTCAAAGAAAGTTCTATTGTAGTTGCTGGAGTAGAAGCTACTCTCATAAATAGTGAAATGCTAACAACAATATATGCGGAAATTGATAAACTTCAGGAGGACCAAGAAAATCCAGCGGAAATAAGGAAAGTGTTTGAATTCATTATATCCACATTTGGAGCAGTTCCCCTAGAAAACACGGAAAGGTACCTTCGCAAATATGGATTAGAGTCCTTCAAGGTAAAATATTACTTAGAAAGATTAAATAAAATATTCAGACGTAGCAAACCCCTAGGAGCATCGATTGGGACTAACAGCTTCGTATACAAAGGTAGGAAATATGAAATTCTAGATCAAGAGTCTTTCTTCACAAGACTAGCCAGTACGTTGTACAAAGTCTTAGAAGAAAGTGATATGTTAGATTCCACAAAAGATAGCCTAGTCGGAAAAGATGTTCTTATTAGGCAATTCATTGACAGTTTTTTGTGGATTGATGAACATGGAAAACTATCTCTCTTTTGGCCCCAAGTAGATCCTGATTGGTCCCATAGTCACACCCAGTATTTAGCAGAGATGTTGAAAAAGGATGAAACAGACCTAGAAGAGGTATATAGGTCAATTGATGAGACTCTCACAGAACTTACTGAAAGTGGTAAACTTAAGGAGGTGAAAGGATATTATCTAGTTTCCCCAGCGCTCATTAATTCGCTATACTTCTCTCCAGAGCTCATGTATATCGACTTTATCTCTGACAGGAACTTGAGATTTAAGATTTGGAAATATGCTCTTCAAAGTACGGAACCCAAACACATGTTCAATGGCATTCTTGCAATTCTTGTTCAGTCAGGACTAGTAGTCGAAAAGGTATTGTCAACTCGCTCAGCAACTCAAAATGGAGCATATATAGTAGCATTGAAATCAAAAGTTCCATATAAAAACAAATCAGGCGCAATCCCAGTAAATATTGTCTTTTCAATTACTACTGCAAATCTAACCGAGGAGCAAGTAGAACAAACATATAAACTGCTACGGCAATTAAACCAAGAAAAAGGGATAATCCCACAAGTTGTAATATTCGTATACCAAGGAGATATGCTTGAACGTGCCAGAAAAAGAGTTACAGAACTTCCTGAAGAGTTTCTCTCAGCACCACTCTTTATAAATGCTGCTACCCAGATCTCCAAGCTCCAGCTTATTAGTCTAGGTTTGCTCTTACAAGAATTCGGAGCGGAAACGCCTCATGACGTTTACAAAAAGATGTTAGAGATAATGGAAGGTTCCCTTCCGCAGGAAGAGAAAGAAGTTTTAAATATACAAAAACTACTAGCAATTAATGACACACTCAGAGCAAGCTTAAGATTGAAGCCGGATAGGATAATTGAAATCCTTGAAAGATTCCACATCCTCATTCCACCTATAACCCGTGCAATCGGAAGGCATGATAAGTCATTACCCGAAAAGAGCTTAAAAGCGGGATTAAAACATTTTTTGGTTGTTCCAGATGCACATGAGAAAGGAGTTTCGTTAGAGAAAGTGCTCTTGTATTCGGATAGTTCAATTAGAAGATGGTATTTCTTTTCCCAAAAAGGAGGGCTATTAGGAGAAGATATTGAAAGTGAGAGGGAATTAGAAAAAAGAGCAGAACTCTTATATCGTAACGGATACTTGATCAAAATTCCCAGAGGAGGAGGGATAAACTACAAAATAGTCCCCATTACTGAACTGGAAGATAAAATTCTCAAATTTATCCAAAGATATGAATCATCTAGTACAGGGGTCTCAAAAGCACTAATAGAGAATTACTTCATCGAAGAACAAAAAGGAACATTAAACTTTCTCTTGGAGATCATGGAAGAAAAAGGGTTAATCATAGTCCACCAAGAAGGGAGTTACGTAAGGATATCACAAGTTAACAAAGAACTTGTTACAGAGACGTACAAACAAATAACTGAAAAACTCAATGATATCAAAAATTCAGATTTGGGTTTAATAAAGACCACAGGATATTTCTGCGATAGTAAAGAGAGGGGTATACGGATCAAACATGTCCCTACATATCTGCAGGTGATAGAAAGGTTCCTTGAAAAAGCCGAAGAATACTTAAATTCCAGTACATCAATTGAGTCCTTAAGCAAAGCCATGGTTTTCACACGATTGTCTTATGATTTATTGTTGTTATACGATGGTGACGCCAAGTCCAAGAAAGGGCAACGAAGGTATAGGGCATTAATACATGAAAGTGACAACTTCATGAGGAGTATCTTAACAGGATACGGGGAAATCCTGGAATCAGCATCTGAATCTCAAAAACTCCTAGAAGAGAGATTGAACTCTACAGTTCTCACAAACCCTATATCCGTGGAACTCAAGGAAATTTCAACAATAGAACAATTACATAATACCCTAAAGGACATCTACCAAGAAGAATATGATCTAGCAGAATATGAGCAAGTGTTAACTCATCTATGGGCCTCTTTAGTGCCCTCAAAACAAGATAAGCATAGAAGATTCCCATTTTATTATAATAAAGACATAGCAGATGAACTAAAGTTCAATTACAAGATTTACAAGATGTATGAACAGATAGGAACGTTCTTACTGAAAAGGCATCCCCCTCTCACATCTGAGGAACTAAAAGAGATTTTAAGGCAAGTAGATAGGAAGAACAAAATAATTCGACCAAGTATTAACGAAGGAATACTCGCATTAATACAGGAGATTGATGATACAATAGATCAATCAATGGAATTAAACAGAAAGTCCCAAGAAATCAGGGATAAACTCAAAAAAATAGCAGAGTTAGCAGATCTATCTGTCTATATTCCTGACATAAAATCCCTCAAAGTTAGGGCGTATTCAGATAAGTATACCTCCCTTAAGGAAATACGAGAGCTCGTTAAACACTGGAAAGAACGAATTAGGATAGATAAGTTCTTAGCTTTAATGGAGCAACTTGAGGAAAGTATAAACAAGATCAATGAATCAAAACAGAGAATATTTTCCACTAAATCCATGATGAAGAAAGAAATTGAATACGTACTCTCAAATCTTGAATCTACAAGGACAATAAAAGAAGTTCTAAATACTGAAATTGAGTCATTAAATCAGTTGTCAAAAGACGTAGACGATATAGAAAATGGGCTAAACGCTAGTGTCGTTCTCCCGGAGTTAAAGGAGCAACTGAGTACAATAACAGATCCATACAAGAGACTAAAAACTATTAAAGACCTTCTAAACGAATACCAAAGAGAGATAGATTCAAATGAAAGCAAATACTATGAGATAAAACAGAAGCTCGGAGAGCTTATCGACAAAATAAATTCAAGAATTCATAAGAAATTAATAGACCCCAAGATGAATACTTCTAAAAATCTAGTTATTGCATTGGAGAAGCTAATAGATCTCAATCCACTTAGAAGCTCTGGAGGAGCCTGTACTAAATGGAGAATAAGAGAAGAATATAAGAACATAAGCAAAGAACTAAGCAGTATCTCAAGACTCATCGATCAAGCACTCAGTAATGGGGAGTATTCTAAAGTTGAAAAATACTTGGAGAATCTCGAAACTTATACGAAAACGCTCCAAGAACTGGTAAATTGTTATCTCACAGTAGAGGAACAGGAAGTATTCTTTGAGTATCTCAAAATTAAGAGTAGTGTCAAGAAACTAACCTTGAAACAATTCATTGAGATAGCTTCTGAACGTCTGGGCAAAGATGTCAAAGATACCTTTTTCCGATTAGTTGAGAGAGATATCATTATTTTGTATATCTAGCATGCCTTAGAGGTGAAATGGTTATGAAGCAACTATATAAGGAAATCATAGAAGAGAAAAAGCGTCTAGAGTTCAATATGACTGAGGGAGAAATACTAAATAAGTTAGTTCATGATGCCCACAAACTTAGTAATGAAACTAAACAACTATTTAGGATCTTGGACAATGCAGTTAAGTCAATCTTAGATACTTTGCCGTCATATTTCATTGTAAAAAACACAAATGCCTCATCTTTTTCTCACACAGCTATTGGCATTGATGGAAGTTTTCAAGTAATTGGAGGGATGGGTGGTATTTGGTATGTCCCTCTATCTTCAGTGAGGATTGTTTTCAAAAATGGGCTTGATAGAGATGTCGATTCAAAGTACTTCGCAACGATAAGGAAGATTGAAGCTATAGATGAATCCCAAGCAAAGAAATATGCCTCTTATTTAATGTTATATCTAGAAAGCAGTGAAATCAGGACAATTGCCGATGAGAAAATATCAGATTCCAATATTTTTCTTGATGGGCCGATAATTGATCCCCCATTTATGGTTGATAATCCCTATGTAGATCCTAGGGAATATACCAGCTATCGAACCAGCGCTATTTATGAAGTCTTGAAAAATGGAAATCGGGTTCTGGGATGTGTAAAAAGAATACGAGACCGGAAGCTTATTGAACATATTTCCCAAGAATTTCCAGAGTTAAATAGCATGTTAAATAAATTCCATAATGATTTGTATTTAATCGCTACAATGTTTAAATTCTACAGATTCAAATTAAATCCAAATTATGTAGGACCACTATCGACAATGTTAACTGAAGAAATCCCCCAAAATGAAATTGAGCTTAAATACTCAGAAAAGGGTATTAAGATATACTATTTGTTCTATCAGAGAAACGCCAGATCTCCAATTCTACGGATAGAGATCGCCACGAAGAGCCAATTAACCCAAGAGGAACTCAACGATGTTATCGAAGTTTTGAACTACTGGACAATCCCGGGGCATGGATTGCCAATTCCTGCATTGTTAGCCCATGAGAAATGTACTATACGAGAAGGATGTGCACAAGTATTATATGAGGAGATTATAACCAAAGAATCAGCAACATCCCCGATATTTAACCTTTGGATAAGATAAGCGCAAGAGTGAGGGGGAATCTTCATGAAGACGGACGATAAAATAAGAGCATGGCTTTATCAAAATGTGTCACTACGACATGCAAAAAATGTGAAAATATTGCCTGAATTGTGTGCATACACTCCCAAGGAAGTCTGTGAGCTGATTCAAAACAATTCCAGGATTCAAAATTGGTTTCAATTCATATCTACAGAATACTTGCCCCCATCTGAAAAAAAGATTTTGCTATTGTACCCATGTTCAACTGTAAAACCCTTTTGGGAGTCTCGGTCATATAGAGTTCTCTTCAAGACATTAAATAGTTTAGGAAAGTATAGTAAATATATTCACTTAGTAACAATATCTGAGCCATTTGGGCTAGTTCCTGAAGAATTTTATGGAAAGAAAGGAACATGGTTTAATTGGAAGGACGAATGGTATGATGTTCCAGGATTATTTGAATGGTGGGTTAGAAAATACAAGCTTCCTTATGAAAGAGAATGTGTTGATAGAAGTATCGAGATGATAAGTTCAAGCATTGCAAAATATCTTAAAAGGACAAAGAACCACTATGTTTTTAGAATTGCATTTATTAGGACATATTCATCCACATTAAAACAAAAGCCGTATCACACTCACAGGAGAATGATGGAGCTTGCAGTTAAGACGTCAGGAGTTGATGTCGAAATACTACCCACCAAGCAGATGATTGAGAGCATCGTTAGTAAGCATGGTAGATTCGCATGGGATATGTATGGTATAGCACACCCAGATGCTCAAGAATACCTCAAGCACTATCTAATTAAAGCCATAACGAAGGTGATTTCAAATGAAACTTGAGTTTCCATTTTTATGGTTAACTCAACAAGCAAAGGCTAGTCCAAAGCCATGGAAATATTTCGACATCGAGGGAGTTATGCTAAATGCATATGACATCTTGAAAAAACCTATGATCTCAGAAAGGATCAAAAAACAAAAAGTTCATAATTATTTAAAGTTCGATGGAGTTGTGGCTATAGATTCTGGTGGATTTCTATTCATGAAACACAATGAGGTTCCAATATCCCCTGAGAAGTTAGTTGAAGTTTATGAAGAATGGAAACCAAACTTTGCAGTTTCTCTTGATCATCCGATTTTTCCATCTCTTCCTGAGAATATCATTAGAAAAAGACAACGTAATAGTCTAGAGAATCTAAAAACAATGGTTGAAATCAAAAGGGGAGATAACCCTGTATTAATACCTGTAATCCATGGATACAACAAGGAATCCCTGGAATGGTATATACGAGAATTGGAGAAAATCGGTGAGTTTGATATCTATGGTATCGGAAGCTTAGTGCCTTTAGCGAAGGGAATTAAAGGGGGCAAGGGTGGATTGTATAAGGCCATAGATGTAATAATGTTCATCAAAAAATTAATTCCTGACAGAAAGCTTCATGTATTTGGTGTCGGGAGCTCTTTAACAATGCACATTATGTTCTTGTCAGGGGCCGATTCAATTGACAGTTCCTCTTGGAGATCCAAAGCAGCATTTGGTGCAATTCAACTACCTGGGATAGGAGATAGATACATAACCGGAAAAACAAGTGAGAAGTACCCTGACTTGTCTCCTAACGAAGTCGATATTGTAAAGAGATGCCAGTGTCCGGCCTGCAGAGAGCATGGATTGGAGGGTCTAAGAACAAAATTCACATTGAGAGCAATTCATAATGCGTGGGTTTACCAGAAAGAAATATACAAAATACGTGCTCATATAAAAGAAGGTACTTACGAGGAATACGTTAGAAGCATAATCAAGGGACATAAAGTATACAAAAAGATTTTCGAATACATTTTAAAACAAAGATCCCAGCTTGAAATTATCCATTATCTAAACTACTAAAATGGGGGTATTTTTGTGAATGCTCACAGAAGTAATAGGATAATAGTGATAACTGCTTGTGGAAACAAAAAAAGCACTGAACCAGGACCCGCATGGAAAGTGTATAAATCTTCTCGGATACGATATCTTTACAGAAAATCTCAAGAGCTAGGGTATTCGTTCTATGTTCTTAGCGCTAAGTATGGCCTCATTCATGCAGAGACCATTATTGAACCATACAATGAAATTTTGAATGAAGATAAGGTGCAAGAACTTCTTCCCCAAGTTTTGGAGGCTCTCAAACAGTATGATGTTGTGATATATTATGCCGGGGGAGCCAGAAAAAGTTACAAAACACTCATTCAACTAGCTGCAGGAAAATTAAACAAGGATCTAATTATTTTTGGATACGCAAACATGGGAGACATTAATAAGATAGAAGACGTCATTAACTGCGCCAAAAGACTACGGAAATCCACAAAGAGAGAGTAGTATGTCTAAACTATCGAAAATAATTTGTAGCATCATGACTAAAATTTCTTGGGTAATTTGTTGTTGCCTCGAAAGATTGGACGAATGAGCCGGTCTGATAGGAAAGAAGCAATTATCCTCCACATTGCCGAACCAAATACGCCATCTGTACAGAATTAAACCATTGGCGTCATTCAAGTTTCTTTAGAAGAGTTTGGCGCCGGGGCAGGGATTTGAACCCTGGCGGGCTAACGCCCACGGACTCTCCAGGCCCGCGCCTTCCCAGGCTAGGCTACCCCGGCGCAAAAAGGAGGAGAATCATGAGATAAGCTCGATCTCAATGGTGACGTCTTCCGGAACGCGGATGCGCATGATCTGGCGCATGGCCCTTTCGTCGGCCTCGATGTCAACGAGCCTCTTGTGGACGCGGAGCTCAAACTTGTCGAAGGTTGCGGTACCCTCGCCGTCCGGGCTCTTCCTGGTGGTGATCCTTATTCTCTTGGTCGGAAGCGGTATCGGGCCGCTCATCCTGACGCCGGTCCTCTCGGCTATCTGCTTGATCTGGTCGGTGACCTCGTTGAGGGCCTTAATGTTGGTGCTTGCGAGCTTAATCCTTGCCTTCTGCATTTCCGTCCCTCCTAAAAGTTCCAGGAAGTAAAGGAAAGGTCAGAGAAGGGCTTCACTCGCCCTTCTGGATGGATATGACCATACCGGCGGCGACGGTCTGGCCCATGTCACGGATGGCGAACCTGCCCATCTGCGGTATCTCCTTGACCGGCTCGATGACCATCGGCTTGGTCGGCCTGAGGACGACGATGGCGGAGTCACCGGTCTTGATGAACTGCGGGTTCTCCTCGACGATGTTGCCGGTCCTCGGGTCGAGCTTGGCGAGGAGCTGCTCGAACCTGACGGCGACCTGGAGGGTGTGCGCGTGGAGAACCGGGGTGTAGCCGACGGTGATGGCGGTCGGGTGGTTGAGGACGATGATCTGGGCCTTGAAGGTGTCCTTCGGCCTGACGACGGTCGGCGGGTTGTTGGTGTGTCCGGCAACGTCACCGCGCTTTATGTCGATCTTACCAACGCCACGGACGTTGAATCCGATGTTGTCACCCGGAAGGGCCTCCTGCATGGCCTCGTGGTGCATCTCGATGCTCTTAACCTCACCCTGGATCGGCTTGTGGAAGATCGTTGAAGCAGGCTCGAAGATGACGACGTCACCGACGCGGAGGACACCGGTCTCGACACGGCCGACCGGGACGGTACCGACACCTTTGATTGAGTAGACGTCCTGAATCGGGATGCGGAGCGGCTTGTCGGTCGGCTTCGGCGGCTCGGGGATCTGGTCGAGAGCGTCGATGAGGGTCGGGCCGTTGTACCAGGGCATCTTGTCGCTCTTCTTAACGACGTTGTCACCCTCCCAAGCGCTGATCGGGATGATCGGGAAGTCCTTGTAGCCGAGCATCATAAGGAGCTTCTTGACCTGCTCGGCGACCTGCTTGAACTTCTTCTCGTCGTAGTCGACCATGTCCATCTTGTTGATGGCAACGATAATGTGGTTGATACCGAGGGTCCTGGCAAGGAAGGCGTGCTCCTTGGTCTGCGGCATGACACCGTCGGTGGCGGCGACGACGAGAACTGCAGCGTCGGCCTGGCTGGCACCGGTGATCATGTTCTTAACGAAGTCCCTGTGGCCCGGAGCGTCGATGATGGTGATGTACCTGTGCGGGGTCTCGAACTTGGTGTGGGCGACGTCGATGGTGATACCCCTCTCGCGCTCCTCCTTGAGCCTGTCCATGACCCAGGCGAACTTGAAGGACTTACCCTTCTCACCCATCTCCTCGAACTTCTTGATGATGTTCTCCGGTATGTTGGCGGTGTCGAAGAGCAGCCTTCCGATGGTGGTGCTCTTTCCGTGGTCGACGTGGCCTATAAAGACGATGTTAACGTGCGGCTTCTCCTTAGCCATTTTCATACACCTCCATATTTTGGTCTAGTCTCGTTGACTAGGATGGCCTTTTAAATCTTTCGAACCTCGGCCCCCTCGGGCGGGAAACCCGCCGTTTCTCGGGGAGGCCTCATGAGTTCCGACCCTAAGTTACGAAGCGGGTTTAAAAAGTTAACTAATGAGAGTTGGCAGGAATCTGTCAATTTTTAGGGCGAACTCGCAAGTTCAGCCTTCATCGCCAGTATCCATCCCTCAGAGGCCATAATGCCAGTATCTCACGGTCAACCATAAACTCCGTGTTTGGTTAAGGATGATCTGGCAGGAATGAACGTGTGAAAGGTAAAAGCCGGAAGAGAAAAGCTTGGAGGGCGAAAAGCCCTCACTGCTGCGGGCAGACGTCCTGCTCCTTCGGCGGGTTCGGGTCGAGGCCCTTCCTCTGCCTGATCTGCCTGATGATGTTGACTGCCAGCTCGTTCGGGACACGCTTGAAGCCCGCATGTTCGGTGCTCCAGAGGGCCCTTCCACTGGTGGCGCCACGGATGGCTCCGGCGAATCCGAACATCTCGGCGACCGGGGCCTCGGCGATGATGATCATGACCTCGCCCTCCTGGCGCATGTCGATGAGCTGACCGCGCCTCTGGTTGATCTCCCTGCTGACGGCGCCCATGTACTCGTAGGGCACGTTGATGATGACCTTCTGGTACGGCTCGTAGAGTATCGGTCCGGCCTTCATTATGGCACACTGGATGGCGCCCCTGATGGCCGGGTAGATCTGGGCCGGGCCGCGGTGGACGTTATCCTCGTGAATCTTGGCGTCGTGGAGCCTTACCATCACCTTCATGACAGGCTCCCTGGCGAGCGGACCCTCGTCCATGGCCTGGTGGAATCCGTCAACGAGCAGATCCATGACCTCGTTGAGGTACTGGATACCCTTGGTGTTGTCGAGGAACAGGTTGCCGTTGTAGATGTCGACGATGCCCTTGGCGACCTCGTAGTCCATACCGAGCTCGGCGAGCTTCTTGGCTACCTCCTTCGGGTTCTTGGGTCTGCCCTCGGGGATGAGGCCCTCGCGGATGGCCTGGTATATCTCGTCCGGAAGCGGCTCGACGGTGATGTAGAACCTGTTGTGCTTGTTCGGGCTCTTTCCTTCGACTATCGGGCTCATCTTGCTGACGCTCTCGCGGTAAACGACGATCGGCGGGGAAACGTCGACGTCGAGCTTCCAGTCTTCCTTGAGCTTGACGAGCTTGACCTCAAGGTGGAGCTCACCCATGCCGCTGAGGAGGTGCTGGCCTGTCTCCTCGTCGATCTTGACGTGCAGGGTCGGGTCCTCCTTGGCGAGCTGTCTAAGCGCCTCGATGAGCTTCGGAAGATCCTTGACGTTCTTGGCCTCAATGGCAACGGTAACGACCGGCTCGCTGGTGTAGTGGAGGGCCTCGAACGGCTCGATCTGCTCCTGAGCGACGGTCTCACCGGCCATGGCATCCCTCAGACCGGTGACTGCGACTATGTTTCCTGCCGGAACGGCCTCCATGTTGACCCTCTCGGGACCCATGTAAATGCCGACCTGCTGGATTCTGGCCTTCCTCTTGGCGTTGATGAGGTAGACCTCCTGGCCGGTCTTCACGGTACCGCTCCAGACACGGCCGGTCGAGACCTCACCGGCGTGCTTGTCAAGGATGATCTTGGTAACGACCATGACCATCTTGCCCTTCGGGTCACACTTGAGCATGGCCTGCCCAATCTCGCTCTCGACCTCGCCCCTCCAGAGGTGCGGAATCCTGTATTTCTGGGCCTCAAGGGGGTTCGGCAGGTGCTTAACGACCATGTCGAGGACGACGACGTGGAGTGGGGCCTTCTGCCTGAGGGTCTTGAGGTCACCGGCGTTGGTGAGCTCGACTATGTCCTTGAAGGAGACGCCGGTCTTCTTCATGTAGGGGACGCTGAGGGCCCAGTTGTAGTAAGCGCTACCGAAGGCAACGCTACCGTCCTCAACCCTGACCATCCACTGGCTCCTGAACTCCTCCGGGGCGTACTTCTTGATGAGCCTGTTGACGTCGGTTATTATCTTGGCAAACCTCTGGAGTATCTCGTTCGGGCCGAGCTTGAGCTCCTTGATAAGACGGTCAACCTTGTTGATGAAGAGGACGGGCTTGACGTACTCTCTCAACGCCTGTCTCAGAACGGTCTCGGTCTGCGGCATGACCCCCTCGACGGCGTCAACGACTATGATCGCACCGTCGATGGCACGCATGGCCCTGGTAACGTCACCACCGAAGTCGACGTGACCCGGGGTGTCTATGAGGTTGATGAGGTAGTCCTGACCCTCGTAGTTGTGAACCATCGAAACGTTGGCCGCGTTGATGGTGATACCCCTCGCCTGCTCCTGCTCGTCGAAGTCGAGGACGAGCTGCTTTCCGGCGAGCTCCTCGCTTATCATTCCAGCACCGGCGAGCAGGTTGTCGCTCAGCGTGGTCTTACCGTGGTCAATGTGAGCGGCGATACCCATGTTCCTGATCCTCTCAGGCTGGGTCATAAGCTCCTTGATCTTCGCAATCATCTCTTCCCTTCTTCCCATCTACACCACCTTCTAACCTGATGAGCTTGTTCACCACTCACTTAAGAAGGCCGGTTATAAATCTTTCCCAGTGGAGAAATGGAGAGGTGCTCCGGACGTTCAAACTACTTAAGGTTTTGGGTTATGGAATGAACCCGGCCCGCAGGAATTTCTCAACCCTCTCCACCACGTCCGCCCTCGCGTAGACGCCCCAGCGCCAGTGGGTGTCCTTCAGCTCAACAAGGGAGCGGACGAGGGGCGATACCTCGCTCAATCGTTTGAACATCCCTCCCACAACTACAAAAGCGTTCTTCTCCTCGAACTTCGGCTTTGGGGGATAGTCCAGTAAGACCAGATGACCGAACTCGGCATCGAGTTCCCTCCCGAGTTCCTCAAAGAACTCCCTGCCCGGGTCATCACCGCTGTAAAGAACGCGCTTGTAGAGCCTCCTGCTGTCTATGGCGTTTATCAGCTCCCTGACCTCGGGTTTCTCGCTCTTCCTGAGCCTCGCAACCAAGTCAACCTCGTCCATGGCTCTTATTTCTCTATAGGGTATTCCCTCAAGCTCCACCGCCTTCACCAGCATCGAGCTGGCTATCCTCGAAACGTGATGCTGGTAAACGGTGGGGTACATCATGCTCCTTGCTAGGAGGAGGCTCTGCGCCGCTATGATGCCCTTTTCCCCGACCACCAGCTTTTCCCCATCGTAGCAGAGGTTTCTCACGAGTCTGTCCAGGTCAACGACTCCGTAGGCGGCGCCGGTGTAGTAAGCGTCACGCACGAGGTAGTCCATCCGGTCGGCATCGATGTCTCCGCTCACGAGGGGGTGCTTGAGGAGCTTGAGGAACTCCTCAATGGAATAGCGTTCCCTCACCACGTCGCCGATTTCGCCGTGCCTTATGAACCATTTCGTGTTCTCCTCATGCCTCGGGTAGAGGGCCTCAAGGGTGTGGCTGAAGGGGTAGTGGCCAAGGTCGTGGAGCAGGGCCGCGTAAACTGCGCCTTCCTCAATTTCAGAGTTGTGCTCGCGTATCCTTTTGGCGAGGTGGAAGGTCCCGAGCGAGTGCTCGAAGCGGGTGTGCCTGGCGGATGGGTAGGCAAAAAAGGCCAGGCCAAGCTGGGTTATCCTCCTGAGCCTCTGGAACTCCGGCGTATCCACGAGTCTAACCGCGAAGTCATCGAGTTCAATGTGGCCGTGTATGGGGTCGTGGATGAGCTTCATATTCATCACGCCAACGTGGAAGGAAAAATTAATAAATGTAGTCCCTGAAAAACTCAACCGTTGGCAGGAGTTTGCCGACCCTCCTGCCCCAGGGAGGGGTCTTCCGGGGCCCCTCCCTTCTTACGTCTCACGCGCGGTTTGAACAGCATCTCGACGTCTTCCTGGACTTCTTCCGCTTTCCCGGCCAGAACAAGCTTTCCGTTGCCTATAACCACCACCCAGTCCACTATCGGCATCAGGGGCTCCCAGATGTGGCTGATTATCACGAAGTTCGTCCCCTTCTTCATCTCCTCGATGGTCTCGATGACCCTCTCCATGCTGTCGAAGTCTATATTGGCGAGGGGCTCGTCGAGGAATATGAGCTCCGGCCTCCCCACGAAGGCCTGGGCGAGGCTCAGCCTCTTGAGCATTCCCGAGGAATATCCATTTATCCTCTTGTCGAGGAATTCTCTGGCGTCGAAGAGCTCGGCGGCCCTCTCGGCGTCTTCCTCGTCAAATCCCTTGCTCCTGGCAAACAGGGAAAGCCACTCCCTTCCCGTCACGAACTGCGGAAAGGCAGGCGGGTCGTAGGCGACTCCGAAGCGGGCCTTCAGCTTCCCGTTGTTCCAGGGTCTTTCCCCGAACACCAGTATTTCGCCGCTCGTAGGTCTGTAAACCCCGGTTGCCAGCTTGAGGAAGGTGCTCTTTCCGCCGCCGTTCGGGCCGAGGATGAGGGTTATCCCTTCGGGAATCTCAACGGTCACCCCGTCGAGCGCCCTGATGCTCCCGAAGATTTTCTTAAGTTCTTTCGCCTCTATCAGCATCATCTGACCCACCTCCAGACCACGAGGGCGAGGAGAAGGGCGAATGCCGAACCGCTCACGTAGACCGCGTTCTGAACCTCCTTGGTGGGATAGTTCTTGATGAAGCGGAAGGAGCAGGTGACCTTTTCAGTCCCGTTGTTGATTATCAGGTAGTCCCCCTCCCTGGGAAGGACGAACTGGTACCTGGCATGGCCATAGACGGCGTGTCTGTCCACCTGCGCTCCGGTGATGATGTCGTACACCTCGACGATTCCGTTGCCGTTGCAGGAAGCCTCAACCAGCGAGCTGGTGGGGGTGTGTGCCGTCACAGTGCTGAGGCTGGTGACGTTTCCCTGATGCTCCACAGGGGAGAGGAAGACCGGCCCTATCGAGCCGACCCTGTCCTCGTAGGAGCTGTAGACCCAGAGAGAGCCAATGGAGAGCATCAGCATTGCAGTAAGGAGAGCTGCCCAGAACCTCACACCACATCCCTCCTCCTGATGAGAACCCACGAAAGGGCGAAGAGTACCAGCGGGACGAGAATGCCCCAGCCGAGGTACTGTGCCGTGAAGGGGGTGAAGTTGGTGCTGCCGCTCCTCGAGATGGCATCGATAAAGAGCTGAGGGGGTATGCTGGAGTTCCCCAGAATTCTGGGTGCGTATATCACCGCAAAGCCCACCATGAATGCGAGGAAGGCATTGGGAGAGGCGAGAGAGGCGAGTGTGGCAACCGCTATCAGGTAGAGCACGAGGAAGACGAGCAGGGTCAGCGCGTCGCCGATGAATGGGGAGGTTATTTCTGGCAGATGACCCGCTATGCTGGCGTAGGTGGTCAGGGCGACGTAGACGAAGGGCAACAGGACCATCAGGAACCCGTAGATCAGGAATGAGAGCAGCTTGACCCCGAAGATTTCGTCGTTCGAGTAGGGCAGGGAGTAGACCGAACGCGCCACGCCGCTGTCCCTGTCGTAGCGGAAGGTGAGTGCGCCGAGGAGCAGGAGGAGGAAGCTCAGAAGTGTCCAGACGTCGTCGAGGGAAAGGAGCCCCTGGATAGACGTCGAAACACCACTGGATCGTGAAGCACCGAAGAGCATTATATCCGTTCCCGAGGCGAAGCCCATTGCGCCTCCAACGTGCATCAGCGACTGCTTCATCGACATCCCTGCCAGCAGTACTCCCAGGAACAGCAGGATGGCCTTTATCAGGTCGTTCATCTCCCACCTGAAGAGCGTGTAGAGCTTTCCCATCTCATCACCTCCGTTTTCTGGCAGTGGTAAGGACAAACATCAGGACGAGGAGCCCAAGAGAAGCGTAGTAAGCGTATTCGGACGGGGCCTCCGGACGGGGGAACTGGGCCTCTTCCGTTGCCCCGAAGTCGGCGTTGGTGTCGTAAAGGACAAGGCCGTAGCCCCAGGAGTCGTCCTTTTCGGCCATCATGCGGTAAGCGGCCTTTTCGTCCACGAACTCCGCCCAGAGAATACCTATCGCCATAAAGTCGGCGTAGGGGGCCATGCCTATCGAGTTTGGATACACCGCGAGTCCGGTGGACGGGTCATATATCAGTGAAGGACCCGGCCCATGGAGGGAAATGTCCATCAGCGTGTACTTTCTCCTGCTGTCTATACGCTGGGCAAAGGAGATGTCGCCCCTGGTGAAGTTGGTGGAAAGGGCAACGAGCGGAGGGCCAAACTGCCCGTAGTACGTCATCATGGATCTGTTGATGGACCTTAGCGTGTAGAACGCAATCTCAAAGGTCCCGGCCTCCGAAAAAATCGTCCCGGTTTTTGGTGGGTTCGAGGTGTCCACCCACAGGAAAGTGTGGCCGTAGTAGGCCCCGTCCATGCCCAACACGGCGCTGTCGTTCAGCCGTATCCTGTATTCTCCCACCAGGGTGAGTTTTCGGAGGTTCACTACGAGCCATACACAGTCGAGAAAGCCGACGTCGTGGCTCTTTTCGAGCTTCTCGGAGATGACGTCCCCACCGTCCCAGAACTTCGGAAACTCTGTGGAGTTTAGGCCTATCGACGTGACCGTGACGTTCTCCATTTCGATGATTCCCCGCACCCGGAGGGAGCCTTCCTCCACCCCGAGGAACTCAAAGCGAATCCTCGTGTCGTTGTGGGCCTCTATTCTGAACAGCGTGCCGTTCACGCTGTAGATGAGCATAGCGGTGTTGATCATGTCCGGCCTGGCACCGGTAACGAGGGGAAAGTAGGGGTCGTACCTGTGGGCCGCGTACTCGATGTAAACTCTTGGCTTAACCCAGTATGGTGCCGCCTGTACGGTAGGTGAAAGGAGCAGGCCAAGCCCCAACAACAGGACAATAATACTGGAAATCCTAATCTTTGTCATGGCTTGTCCCCCTCCTGGACTTGGACACTATCACCAAACCAACGAGTATGAGAGAGCCGTAGAAAAGGTAAGCGACTTCGGTTTTTGGTTTATTAAAAATAACCTCTTCTGTCGTTCTCTCATTAATTCTAAACGATTTAAGGACGAGTCCAGTGGCATATGAATTATCGTGTTCAACCTCCACTCTGTACTCGGCGTATTCGTCCATAAACTGGGCATCCAGGATGCCAATCGCCCACAGATCCGGGCCGCCATTGGGTGTTGCTATAAGTTTTCCATCAGAGGCATCGAACGTATAAATCAACGTGGCCAGTTGTACAATCTCAACTGGAAATCCCTTCCCAAACGGCTGGGTCAGATTAAAGGAGTAGTGATTGGTAACCACGGTCTTTATTGGAGGGTAATAGGTGATGTTCCTCCATTTTAGGGGATCCTCGTTGTTGATCGTGATTTTGTCTATGGTCGTGGAAAAGGGATACATCGTAAAGGTTTCTCCTTCCTTGAGCGGATTTCCAGGGTCGTCAAAAAGCATTGTGTGACCGTAGCTCAATTTGTCCTTTATCACTGTCAAGTCACTCTTTCTAATGAGATACTCCCCGCTTATTTTGACCCTTCTCAATTTGAACACGTACCACATCCAGTCCTTGAAGCTCGTATCGTGACTCTTTTCGGTTTTCTTGGAGATCAACTCTGACTCGTTCCAGAAAATTGGGGGAGATACACCCTTGGGGAGGAACGTCATGACTGTGACGTTGCTCAAAAGAACGGTAACGTGCGAGATTATGTACTCGCCTTTGTCCTTAAGTTTGAAGGTTATCTCCGTGTCGTTGTACGCATTTATCCGGTAGAGCACTCCAGAGTAGTTGTAGAACATTAAAGATGTGGTTACCCACTCGGGTTTGTCCCCATGGGAAAGCCGATAATTGACATATGGGTTATATCTTAAAGCTGTGTAAGTCAAATAATCAGTCTCATAGAAGTTGAGGGCATTTAACAAAGGCACAAAGAGGAGGGATATGAGCAGGGGAAGCGTCCACCTGACAATGACCATTTCAAGTGCGTTTGTCTTCATGCCTCCTCACTCTCCAGAGGTTTAAAACGACCGCCAGTCCAAAGAGTACCAGTGAGCCGTAGAAAACGTATTTGAGCTTAGTTCCTGGCCTTGAAAACGGCACCTCCTCTCCTACCTGAAACTCGGCGTTGGTGTCGTAGAGCTGAAGGACAGGATACACAGAGTAGTCCTCCTTCACCTCGTTGAAGTAGCACCCCTTGAGGTCGCTGAAGAGCGCGTAGACCACGCCAGTGGCCCTGATGTCAGTGGGGGGTACCAGCATGTCGCCTGCGAGGGTTATTCCGCTGTCGGGGTCGTACGTGAATCCACCGACGATTTCATGGCCGCCCGTTCCAAAGGGACACACCCTCCGGTTGCCGGCGGAAAAGCATACCTGAATTGGGCCGGGATTCCTCTGAACCAGCACAATTCTGCCGATTGGTGGGCCAAAGGTACCGTAGTACGTCACGAGCTCTTTGTCTATCCCGATAGTTCCGTTGAGGTAGAAGGGTGGCGCAACCGGGGTGAGATTCATGTAAGGGGAACCTTCAAGGTTTTCGGTGGGATCGTACCAGAGGAACGTGTGCCCGTAAGTCCTCCCGTCCCGTCCGATGACCACGCCGTCTCGCTTTCGTATATAGTAACTCCCCGTAATCTCCAGCGATTTCAGGACAATCTTGTACTCCACCCCTCCGGGCCACCAGGCTTCGCGGGCACTGAACGAAACCACTTCCGACTCGTTCCAGAAGGTCGGCAGGTCGGTACCGTTCTCCAGCACGACATCGACGGTAACGTTGTGGGCCGTTAGCCGGAAGGCCACCTCAAAATGGGTTCCGTTGTCGCGCTCTATTTTGAAGGTGAGAAAAACGTCCCCCGTTGCGTGGATGTTGAACAAAGCCCCACTGTGGTTGTAGAACAGTATCATTGTCATCGGCCGCTCCTTAACACCCTGCGACTCCATATACTGCACATACGGTTCATATGAAAGGGCGGCGTATTTAACATAAACTCCTGGCTTGACCCAGTACGGGTATGCATATGCAGGGAAAACAAGAAGGGATATCGTAAATAAAAGTCCCAAACCCCAGGAGACCTTCATCGCCTCTTCCTCCACACCACAAACAGTGCAAGCACCAAGAGAAGGGCAACGGCCGCGTATAGGTACCTCGTGTCCGTTTCAGATTTTGAAAACTGTACAGTCTCAGCGACCCCAAACTCTGCGTTGGTGTCGTAAAACCCTATCCCGTAGGTGTAGAACTTCCCTTCCTCCTTGTGGTTCCTGCTCATGTACATGCCCCACTGGTCCATAAAGTATACCAGCTTAACACCGCACGCCGCGAGATCCGGTGCTGTCGGGAAAAAGCCAGTAACGAACATACCGGTGGATCCGTCGAAATAGAGGATCGCATCGGTTCCCGAGAAAGAAACCTCCCCGACTGGAGTCTTTACACTCCCACCCCCTGCGGTTCTGACGTAGATTACCGGCTTCGTGAAATTGGAAGTTTTGGTGATCACGGTCACGTCAAGAGGAGTAACGTTCACCACCTTTGAAACGGAATTGCCCGCGAAGCCAACAAGCTGAAACGGCTGATCTACCGCTATAGGGGCGTTGCCCAGATCGTCCCAGAGGATTGTGTGGCCGTAGTTTGTGCCCGCGGTATCGAAGACCATGCCGTCCTCCTTTCTAATCTTGTATGTGCACGAGTATCTTGCCTCTGTGACGTTGAATAACGTCTCGTTGTTAAGGTTCTTCTTTGAGATCAAAGCGGACTCCGGCCACAACACCACCGTCCTGTCGCCAAACTGCTTTATTGTTACGTTAAACATTTCCAAACTCAGCTTCATGAGCAGGTAGTCCCCTTCGTCGCCCATGATGGTGAACGTCAAATACGTGTCTCCCAAGGCAGACATCTGGATGTAGGTGCCATTAACCTCAAGAACAACGTCACCCGTTGAGAAGGATGCACCCGCTGATGCATACTTCTGGGCAATTTCTTCGTGTCTTAATGCGGCGTACTTAACATAAACCCCGGGCTTGGCCCAGTATGGCATAGCTTTAACCGGATGCGCGGCAATTATCACGATCAAAAGAATCATAAGGAGTTTCAGGTTTTTGCTGTTCAAGACATCACCTCCAAATATTTTAACGGAAAAAGAAAAAAGGATAGTACTCTCAATATGCCGGCCAGTGGGCAGACGCCACCACGGTCTCTGGAGCATCAGGAGCAAGGACTACGGTCTTCACGGTAATTCCCGTGCTGTCTGGGTACTTGTAGACCCCATAGGAGTATGGATCAAGCTTGTTAATCAGGCCACCATCTCCGTACCTGTAGGTTATCTCATAGTTGGTGTATGGATTGCTGACATCGTACTTGACTCCGATCTCAGCATAGGCCCATCCATACTGGCCCGAGCTGTAGTCCTTGACAACCGTGGTGTTCCATATTGTCGCTGCCGCGAACCCTGCCGCCACTACTAACAGGCCGAACAGCACGGCAACCAGCCTCTTCATGATGCCGACCCTCCTGCCCGAGGGGCTATCGATACGCCCATACGGGCGATTGATAATACATTGAATTGATATTTAACTTTTACTTCGGAGTGGAAGTACAAATTCCAAAAAAAATCGGTCATACTGCGGTGTGGACATGACATAGTGAAAGTAATTGGGTTAGTTATTCCACATTAATAACCAAGTTATGCCAGAATTAACAAAATAATTTAACAAAACGTTCCATCAACGCGAAAAAATTTCGGCTGCCAAAATTGGGGTGAGGGGATATCGAAGTTCGAACCTTCAGCTCCACGTTTCCGCGATAACGTCGTGCTTGTGGATGCTCTCGTTGCTGATGACCTTCACGTGTATCCTGCCCTTGAAGCGCTCCTTTGCCTTGGCGAATATCTCCCTCGCGACGTCTTCGACGAACTTTGGGTTGGCGAACATGCCCTGAACCACCGCGTTCTCGTCCACCGTCTTGAGCAGGGTGTAGGTCGGATGGCTGAAGGAACTCTCGACCACATCAATCATGTCCTCAAGGGCTATCTCCTCGTCGAAGGCAGTCCTCACCTCAAGCTCTCCCACAGCGCGCTGTATGTGCGTCTTCCCGTTGTTGTTGGCCATCGCGTGGGGGCAGGCGGTGTTTCCGATGACCTTGACGCGGAGGGTCTTCTCGAAGGAGCCGTCGTAGTTCTTTATGACTCCGACCTCGACGTCGTAGGGCTCGTAGGAAACCCTCTTGCTCGCCGGCGTCTCGCGCGGGACTATCAGGTGTGTCCTTATCCAGACCTCCGCCCTCTTGTGCGGGTGCTTGCCCTCAAGGCGTCCGATTATCGCCCTTCCGAGTTCCTCAAGCGAGGTGTGGGCCTCCCTAACTTCCTCCTCGACGGCCTCGCTCATGGCCTCGGTTATGCTCTCCACGAGCCTGCTCATGTGGATGCCCTTCTTCTCCTCCGGGACGTCGATGGTTATCTCGAACACGGGAAGGAAGGTATAGACCCTGCCCTTCCAGTTTATTCTCGCCACGGTGCGCAGGTTGGTTATCCCAACGCGGTGAAGACGTTCCATTATCTCGGGAGTCTCCTCCTGTGTCTCAACGAGCATGACATCACCCTCTCCACTCGTTGTGTTTAGGGACTTCTAATTCGACCGCTTTTTAAACCTACCTAAGCAGCTCCATGAGACGGTCATAGCTCCTTCTGGCGGCGGTGACATCGGCCTCGTCCAGCCTGCGGGCGTATTTAGCCTTCTCGAATATCCTCGTGAGGACGTCGAGGTCTTCAAGGTCAGGAAAGATTTCCCTCAGCTTTTCCTCGTGCTCCCAGTGCGTCCAGCTCTTCTGATACGGATAGCCCCTCATAACGAGGCCGGCCACGACGTTCTTGTACATCCTTATTACCCTCTCCGCGGGGGTGCCCTCTATGGAGTCGTACGTTAGCGCTGGCTCAAACTTGACCTCAAAGGGTGTGACGTCCCTCTTCCGCCTCTTTACGGTGAGAAGAAACAGGACGAAGACCATGAAGGGGATGAAGTAGAATATCCCCGGGAGCTCCCTCAGTGTGACGACGAAGTCTCCGGAGGTAACGTTGTACCAAATCCCCGAGAGGGTTTCTCCAACCCTGCCGCCGTTTACGAGTTCTTCCGGCTTCTTTTCGAAGAGCAGTTTGAGGGCAACGAAAATCGACAGCAGGGTTATCGCACCGGCGAGAATGTTGCCCCTCCTGGTTTCACGCGCTCCCCTCTCGAAGTTTCCCTCAAGAAGCATCTTCAGCACGTAACCTGCGGCCGCAAACAGAAACAGGTTCGCGAAGAAAAAGACCCATTCGAAGTTGAAAACCGTAGTGCCCCCGTGAACCGCCGTCCTGCCCAGGAGTGCGGAGACCACGATAAAAGACGCAAAAAGAACCAGGTACAGGTTCCTCACTCTCTCCATTGCCGGACACCCAGCTGCTCGATCATGTAGTAAACAGTCCGGAGCGGGATGCCCATTCTGGCGCTTATCTCCTTTGGAGGAACGCCGTTCATTATGAGGTTTTGAACCTCCTTAATGGTCTTCTCATCGTATTTTCTGGGCCTTCCCCGGGGGTAGCCCTCGGGGACGAGCTCTATACCCATCTGCGCGAGGGCGTTAATTGCTTTCTTGGAGACCTTGGGGTAGAGGCTCGGGGGACAGCTTATGCGCCTGACGTTGGGGGCTCGCTCAAGAATTCTCACGAGTATCTCCTTCGTCGGACGGAGGTTCACGTAGACCTCCGTAACCTCCTCGCTCAGAACTTCGTTGAGCTTCCTTATGAGCTCGGAATTGTTACGGGCCTTAACCTCCACCCTCATAGACTCACCCCTGAAGGAGGGCCAAAAACTGTTTGGCCTTATCGCTCCTCGGCAGAAACTTCTCAAACTTCTTCGTGTTGGCAAAAAGGGTTCTATGGAGGCCGGAAATCACGAACTTCCTGATGGCCTCCTCAAGTTCGTCTCTCGGAACGCCGAGAAGCTCGGCAACTCTGTCCTCGCTGTACTCACTCATCCCATAGAGGAGAACAGCACCCAGCAGGTAGTTGGGGATGTTGGTTATGTCCTTCCTTTTTCCAACGAGGGCATTCTCCATCTCGCACTTCCTTATGATGAGCATACTGCCGTGGCCGGTTCTGAAGCCCGGCTCGTTCCGGAAGGGAAGGTCAAATATCGAGTAGTGGCAGTCTATGCAGAGCTTTATGTTGGGATAAAGGCCGAGGGTTTCCCTCTCATTCTCGGAGGTCAGGAAGTAGTAGCGGAAGAGGTCGAGGCCGAGTTTTTCGGCACCTGCCTCCGGGTCGAGGACGGAGTAGGCTAGGGAGAGATTGTCAACTGTGTAGTGGTTGTTTATGAGCACCCCTTTCGTCTTGACGAAGCTGAGAACGCGCCAGCGGAAGCGCCTTCCGTAGCGTTTTCTCAGCTCCCCCTCTATGTCGGCGTCCGCAGGGAGGTCGAGCCTCGCCTTTTTGAGCCTGTTGTTCTCCCAGTACTCGACCTCTATCCTGAGCCCGCGCGTCCTTACCGTCCCTTTCTCGCGGAGCTTGCCTTTTATGAACTTGAACGACTCCCTGACCGCTATGCTTTCCCTGGCGAGAAGCCTCAGGACGTCGCCGGAGTAGGCCAGGTGTGGTAGAATCTCTATCCTGCCGAGTCCAACGTTTCTCGGAACGGCATCGACGTCCTCAACGTTTTCCCTCGTGAGCTCTTTGAGGGTCACAGGTTTCTTTCCGAGGAAGAAGGTGTAGTTGGCGGAGATGAGGGCAAGGGCCATCTTGTGGGCGGTTATTGCCGCGCGGAGCCTTTCGAGGGCAAGAACCCTGTTGCGCTTTTTCTTATAAATCCACTGGATGTGGGGATCGCGGTCGCGCTTGCTCACGCCCCTGACGGAAGGGGTGGTCTCACCAACCCTCCTCGAAAGGTCGTCCTCAAGCTCCTGGAGGAGGGAGAGGTTTTCTTTAAGGCGATAAGAAATGGACGGGACGTCGAAAGTCTCAAATAACCCGTCCATGTCTATCCCGATGTCGTCCAGTATCTTGTTCACCTGCGCGACGAGTTCCTCCGTCGTCGTCATGGCAGGAGCTCACCGTTGTTTATCTTTTCAGGCAGGTACCTCTTCGCCACGAACTCAAGGCTCTTATTCGCTAAGGCCTGCTGCTCTATCCTGACTCCCATCTTAACGGCCATCTTGAGCTGTCTCTGCCACTCCCTGTTCTGGAACCACGGGTACTCCATCTCCTCCAGGATACGCTTGTAGTCGCCGGTTGGGCCGCCCTTCTTGTTCGGGGGAATGCCCTTAAGCTTTTCAGTGACGTTCTCAAGGCCGTAGCGCTTTATGTCGTCCATTGTCATTCCCACGAACTTCGCCTCGGGCGTTGCCAGCTTGTCGCTCAGGTAGGCAAGGTTGATGGAGCCCTGCTTTATTGTGGAGTATATGTACCAACCGTAGGGGTCTCCGTCGGTGAAGACTATAATCGGCAGCCCCTCCTCATAGTGGAGCCTGTGGATGAGCCTCCTAACGCCGCGCGAGGCCTGTCCCTGCGTTGCTATGATGAGGGCGTTCTCCTTCTTCGGGAACTTTTCCTCTATCAGACGGTCGGCCATAGCGGCAGTCTCGACGACGAGGGCGTAGTCGACGTTGACCTCAACGAACTGGAGGTGCTCGACGGTTCCGGGGACGGCCCAGCCGCCCATACCGAGCTTTGAAGTATTGAACTCGTCCTCGCCGTCGCGTATGACTATGTCGCCGTAGATGTAGCCGCGCCTGTCGGCGGTGAGGTGCATCTCCTCACGCAGAACGCCGAGCATCCTCTCCAGATCCTCGATTATGGGGTCGCTCTCGCGCTGGTCCTCGAAGGTGTTCTCCTTCGTCCCGGGGATGGTGTGCTTGTTGGCGTAGTAGGCTTCACGAAGGCTCGCGTGCTTGCCCTCGCTTACCAGCCTTTTAACGTAGGCCATTATGAGGAGCGTCTGCATGAACTTTCTGGCGTGGGCCACGTTGAGGAAGTACCTCCTGGAGAGCTTGTCGCCCATCCTGATGACGCGCCTCTTCTCGTCGAAGTAGACGTTGTTCAGTCCGCGCATAGGGATGTCGAAGTAGGGGTTCTTCCCGGCCTTTATGTCCTCAAGGACCCTCCTTCCGTACTCCTCAAGCTTGGTGAGCACCCTCGTTGGGTCGTAGGAAAAGCGCTCCCTGGGCTTCTCTCGTTTGACGGCTTTGGATTTAGGCATTCTCGCTCACCTCTTTAAGCTCACCCTCTTTGGATGCAAAGCGGCTCTCTATGAAAGTCAGGAAGTAGCTTTTAACGGCGTCCTCCTCCTCTCCCGTCAGGATGCTCAGGGCTCTCGCTATCTCGGGCACGTACTTCTCAAAGGTCTTCTTCCTCTTGACCTGGTAGAGCTTCCTGTGCTTGCCGCTGAGATACGTCTGGAGCCTTCTGGCGGCATCCATTATTGCCAGCCTTATCTCGTTCTGGATCTCCTCGACGTTGGCTATGCTCTGCTTTCCAGTACCGGTGTACGGGACGTGGACGCTGATGACGTTTATCATGAGAACCACCGGTGCCCTCTCCAGGTCGTCGACCTTGTAGCGCCTCCAGTCTATCGAGCGCGCCGCGAGGGTCGTCACACACGAGCCAGCATCAAAGAGTAGCGGAACGCGGTTGGCGTACCTCAAAAGCTCGAAGCCGGCAGGAATTTCACCACCGTAGGCGAGGCCAACCTCGACCTGGAATGGGATACCTCCTGAATAAACCTTGGGTGACCTCGTTACAGCGGTGACGAACTCCGGCTTGAGGATACCCTTCAGGCCCTTCTCGATGTTTTCCTCGCCGATGGGCCTGAGACCGTGGGTCGGCGGGGCTAGGAACTTCATGTACTTGAAGGCCTCGACTATCTCCTCCGCCTCGTGCCAGGTGAGCTTTTCCGGCGGCTTCTCCATGAGCTTTGCCACCTGCTTGACCACCTTCGTGTATCCCCTGAAGGAGCGGAGAACGGCCTTGACCTCACCCTTCATGAGCCTCTCGTAGAGCTGCTCCTGGACGTTCTTGTCCTCCTCAGTCTTTATGAGCCTCAGAGCCGCTATGTACTCAATGAGCTCATCGACCTTCTTGTCGCTTATCCTTGAGAACTCACCGATGAGGAAGCGCTTCACGGTGTTCCTCCGGGTCTTCTTGGCCATCCGGTAGACGTCGTCGGTGAGGACGCCGCGCGGGTGGGGCTTCATCTCAACCGGCGGCTCCGGAATGTAGTCGCTCGACCTCGGGAAGACTATGAGCTTTCCGTCCGGCTCTATGAGCTCGATGTGGGCGTGGGGGTTAGCTATGGCGGTCAGCTTGAGGTACCAGTAAACGCCCTGCTTCGAGCGTATGTAGCGGACGTTCTTCACCTCGAGTTCTATCCTGGTGCCGCGCCAGCCCTTGGGGTTTGGGTGCTTCTCTTTTTTGACTATTTTACCCTCGTTTTTGTCAACGTCGATCTTAACCCAGGCCTCAATGGTTTTATCGCCGCCGGTGGAGGTTATGACGCGAGTAGCCTTTCCGCTCGTTATCTGTGCGAACATGACGGCACCGCTTATACCTATACCCTGCTGGCCGCGGCTCTGTATGTTCCTGTGCGCCTTGGTTCCTGCCAGCATCTTGCCGAAGACGTGGGTTATGTACTTCTCCGGGATTCCCGGGCCGTTGTCCTCGACTATAACTTTATAGTGCTCCCTCCCGAGCTCCTCTATCTCGACGCGGATGTAGGGGGGAATTCCGGCCTCCTCACAGGCGTCGAGGGAGTTGGTCACCGCCTCATGGACGACCGTGGTGAGGGAGCGTATCTTGCCGGTGTAGCCAAGCATGGCCGCGTTCCGTCTGAAGAACTCGCTGACACTCTGAATCTTGAACTCCTTAAACAGCTGACTTGCTTCAGCCATTTTCACTCCTCCCCGTTTTTCTCCAGTTCGCCGCCAAGGGCCTCGTAATAGCTTATGCTTTCCAGTTCAAGGTCCTTCTTCCTGCGCTCCAGGTATTTGTAAACGACACCGTGTGGAGAGCCCTTGGCGAGCTTTTCTATGGCGGTTTTGGCAACCTCAACCTGAATTGGGTTGCCGATTATGGCTACCGTCTTACCGTAAACGCTCACATCCGCCCCGCTCATCTCTTCGATTATCTCCCTCGTTCTGCCTTTCCTCCCGATTATCCTTCCCCTGACGCGCGGAAGGGCATTCTTGTCATTGCCAATGACTATGTCGGTAAGGTTGACCACCTCAAGGACTTCACCCTCGTTGAAGAGCCTGAACGCCCTCTCCGGCGAGAAGCCCCTCCCGATGGCTATGACAACATCGCGTGCCTTCCACACCGCCAGGGGGTCGTCGGTCTCTTTCGTGGCGGTTATGAACACCTCACCGGTCTCGCTGTCGATCTCTATCTTGGTCTTCGTTCTCCTCTCTATCTCCTTCTTGGTCTGTCCCTTCTTCCCTATGACAACCGCCACCCTGTCGCGGGGGATCCTCACGAACTCCTCCTGCTCTCCCAAGGCCGCGTAGGTTATCTCCTCCTCCGGAGTTTCCCTGATGGGTCTGCCGTCCTTGTCAACGCGCTCGTACTTCTTAAGGAGTCTCTCAAACTCGTCCATACTCTCACCCTCACTCTATCAGCTCACGGAACTTATCATCGAAATCATCAACATCGACGCCTTTCCTACCGAAGTAATTGATGACGTTCCTCAAATCCCTCTTCAGCAACTCGACGCTCATCCTGTTCCTCTTAACGGTCGCCTGGGACCAGTCTATGACCACCGGCCCGTCGTGGAGCAGTATGTTGTACTCGCTCAGGTCTCCGTGAACCATATCACCCCTCTTCCAGAGCCTCTCGATGACCCGCATTGTGAAGTCGTAGAGCTCCTCGAAATCTCTGGGCTCAAGCTCGCGCTCTATGTCCTTGAGCCTTGGAGCGGGCAGCTCGTCACCTATGAACTCCATCACAAGGACGTTGTTGCGGAAGATCACGGGCTCGGGAACGCGAACCGCGTACTTTATCGCCCGCTGGAGGTTCTTAAACTCCCTCCGCGTCCAGACAAAGACGAGCTTTCTCATGTCCTTGGGGAGGTATCCCACCCTCGGATCAGCGGCGAGGTACTCCCATATGCGCCTGAACTCGGTGGTGTATGTCCTGTATATCTTCACCGCCACCCTCTTGCCCTCGCTGTCGATTCCGGCAAAGACGTTCGCTTCTTTCCCCGTGCTGATCACACCGTAAAGCGCCTCGACTTTTCCCCTCCGGTGCAGATACGCCAGGGTTTCTTTGGTAGTTCTGTCGAAGACCTCGTTGGCTATTTTATAGAGCTCACTGTCCTTTTCGCGCCTCTCCCTGAGGCCGAGCATGTCCTCGATCTCTCGCTCGATGATGTCCTCGCGCATCGCTATCACGCAGAGCCATGCTCAGAAGAGCATCTCGCCGCCGGTGAGGAAGTCCTGGCTTATCTTGCCCCTCCTCAGGAGCCAGTCAACCTGGGTTCTGGTGTAGCGGTACACTATGTCGCCTCTCTCGTCAGTCTGAACTGGCCAAGGCTGGACTATGACGACGTCGCCAACGCGCATCCACATGCGCCTCTTCAGTTTGCCCGGGATCCTGCATCTCCTGATTTTTCCGTCCTCGCAGCGGACGTCCATCCAGCCGGAGCCCAGGGCCTGCTCTATCACCCCAAAGAGCTGTCCTTCCTTTGGCAGGGGGACGCGGATAACCTCATCACCCTGAACCTGCCTGTTCTTTTTCTTTCCTCCTCTTCCACCCTTATGGTACGCCATGAGCATCACCTCCAGCGAGTAGGTTCGAGCCCTTATAAACTTGAGCCTTGCAAAAATTTTCTAATGGGAGTACAGGTCTGTGCTTTTAAAATTTTTGCACAAAGTTCCTGATGGAATAACCGATTAGGGCAGCACCGAGTATCAGAAACGCCCAGCGCAACCGGCCCGGGGAAACGTACCACACCAGGATTGCCAAGACTCCCACGGCCAAGTACTTAATCAGCACCTCGGTTCTGGAGAGAACGTTCTCCGGCACGATCGACACTGTGACAAAGGCCATCAGCACAGTTCCCCGGGAATCGCGGCTGAGAATGCCGACCACTACCCCCACGAGGCCGGCAAGGAATGCAAGCCTTGTAAACCGGGACCACCTCGATATGGACTCCATCCCTTATCCCCTTCACAAATAACACATGAAGGTTTAAAAGCGCGCGGTTCAATCTGAAGTCCGGAGATGTTTATGGCAGCGGTAATCGCCGAGAACCTCACGATAACCTACGACGGCAAGCCCGCAGTTGAGGGGGTTGACTTCCTGCTTGAAGAGGGCGAGACGCTGCTCCTCCTCGGGCCGAACGGTGCCGGAAAGACCACCCTCCTCAAGACCATAGCCTGCTTCCACAGGGAGTACTCCGGGGAGCTCCGGGTCTTTGGCAGGCCCCCGTGCGATGCGAGGGACATGATAGGCTACGTCCCCCAGAGCCACAGCCTCAACGAGAAGGTTCCGCTAACGGCTTTAGAGGTAGTCGCGATGGGGAGCATCTACAGGAGGGGCTTCGCGCACTTTAAAATACCCCGCGAGGTTATGGAGAAAGCGGTGGAGGTTCTCGGCTTTGTCGGGCTGTCCGGCCTTGAGAACAGGCTCTTCCGCGAGCTGAGCGGAGGGCAGAAGCAGAGGGTTCTTCTCGCGAGAGCACTCATAAGCGACCCGAAGCTTCTCCTCCTCGATGAACCCCTTTCGGCCCTCGACCCAAGCGCGAGGGTAGAGGTTGCAAACGTTCTTGAGAGGATAAAGCACGAGAGGGGCATAACGATGATAATCACCACCCACGATATAAACCCCCTCCTTGAGGTTGGAGACAGGGTAATGCTCCTCAGCAGGCGTCTCGTCGCCTTCGGAAGGCCCGAAGACGTCATCCGGGACAGCATTATCAAATCTGTCTACGGCCCACTGGCCAGGGTGGTGCCGGTCGAGGGCAGACTCTTCTGCATAACCGGCGACGCACACCTCCACGACCATGGGGGTGGAGCCCTGTGATTCCGGAATACCTCCTGCGCGCCGTACTTGCGAGCATCATGGTCAGCGTTCTCCTTGGGATGCTCAGTCCACTGATCAACGCAAAGGGACTGGCCTTTCTCACCCACGCCCTCTTCCACGCGCTTCTCTTCGGGGCGGTTCTGGGGATGATCCTCGGACTGCTCTTCGAGAACCTCTCACTTGTCATGCTCACAGCCCTGGCCGTGACGGTCACCGTAGTTCTCATCATAGCCCAGCTTGAAAAGGCCGGATTCTCTCCGGACTCGGCGGTGGGGATCGTTGCCAGTTTCGTGGCTGGATTAACCGTTCTCGGCTTCGGCGTTCTGTACAAGGTCATGGCGGACAGGCCGTACTTCCCCCTCAGCCAGAGCATAGTCTCGTACCTCACGGGCGAAATATTCCTGATAACCCTCAACGACCTCACGGCGCTCGTCCTCGGCGGCGCACTACTTTTCTTCACCATGCTCTTTCTGTACAGGGACTTTCTCTATCTCAGCTTCGACCCGGAGGGAGTGGAGAGCTACGGGGGCAACGCGAGGGCCTATTTGACTATCCTCTACGTCCTCGTCGGTGCAATCGGGGCATTGATAGTGCAGACCGTCGGGCTGATTACTCTGCAGGTTGTGGCCGTCCTTCCCGGTGCAATAGCGCTGATGGTGAGTTCGGACGTGAGGAAGGTCCTTGCCGTTAGCCTCCTGCTGACCCTCGCGGTACAGCTCTCATCGGTGGTGCTCGCCTACTTCACAGACATACCGCCGAGCGGTCTGGCAACGATAATGCTGGGCGTCATCTACGGTGTCCTGCTCTTCAGGAGGTGAAACCTTGGGCAGAAAACTCGCTGGAATTGATGAGGCAGGCAGAGGGCCGGTAATTGGCCCGATGGTTATAGCCGCGGTCGTTGTTGATGAGGACAACATCCCTAAACTCGAAGAGCTCGGCGTTAAGGACTCCAAAAGGTTAACCCCAAAAAGGAGAGAGAAGCTGTTTGATGAGATAATTGCACTTTTAGACGATTATGTAATTCTCGAATTATGGCCCAAGGAGATAGACTCCCGCGGAGGAACGCTCAACGAGTTCGAGGTGGAGAACTTCGTTAAAGCTCTAAACTCGCTCAAGGTCAAACCTGACATCGTTTACATAGATGCGGCCGATGTCAAAGAGGCCCGCTTCGGCGAAGAGATAAAGGCAAAGCTGGACTTCGAGGCCGAGATAATAGCAGAGCACAGGGCAGATGACAAGTTCGTGCCCGTCTCAGCCGCATCAATCCTGGCCAAGGTGACCCGCGACAGGGCGATAGATGGGCTGAAGGAACAGTACGGCGAGATAGGCTCTGGATACCCGAGCGACCCGAGGACGAGGGCGTTTCTTGAGAGCTATTATCGCGAGCACGGCGAGTTCCCGCCAATAGTGAGGAGGAGCTGGAAGACGCTGAGGAAGATAGAGGAGAAGCTGAAGGCCGAGGGAAAGCCGAAGGAAAAGAAGGGACAGAGGAGCCTGGAGGAGTTCCTGAGGGGGAAAGCCTAACCGGATAGCTTTTTCAAGAACTCTTCAGCTTTCTTAAATCTCCCGTTTCTCAGGAAGAGAGCGACGGTGGAGTAAAGGCCTAGGAGTTCGAGGTTTCTCACTTCAATGAGCTCTTCTACGTCCTGATTAGAAAGCTCGCCGAGAGAGAATACGGTGTATCCTCAGTATGGGGAGTCAAGAAGCTTCTCAGAAGGGATGGGAAGTTCAGGAAGCGCGCCTCCGAGGTAATATCGACGATCTTCGCATTGCTTGAGGTGAAAAACATTCTCCTCGTTTCTAATTCGAGGGACTGGCTCATGATTGCCACGCTGGTTCATGATTATTCGCTCCTTCCCCCGGATGCCAGGATACCCGCGACGGCACTGGAATACAACTGTGAGAAGCTTGCGACGCTCGATGAGGACTTCAGGATCAGTCTTGCATAAAAAGAACATAGAGGGCAAAGATTTCCTCCTATGAAAGAACAAAGTCTAACGGCCCAGCCTCAGCCTTATCCTGTCCTTCGCCTCCAGCAACCACTCAAGGTACAGCCAGAGTGAATAGGTGAACGCCTCCCAGCGGAGGAGCTCCTTCAACGCAACGCCCATGACGATAGCGGCCGGCGGGACGAGAACCGTGGCGTAGAAGCTGAACTGGGTCGTCCCACCGAGGATGTACTGGAGGACAAAGAACCCCACCGTGCTCCAGAAGACACCGTACGGTATCAGCAGCTTCCCTCTCCTCCTGTAGAGCCAGGGAAGGGCAAGTATGAACAGAACCATGCTGAGGAGCAGGAACGGGTCTGTCTGGGCGAACACGTTGGGGTTGTAGTGGAAGGGAAAGGCCTTCTTGTTTATGAACCAGTCCCAAACAGGTGAGGCCGCAGGATGGCCGCCCTTATTTGAGAGGTGCCAGCGGAAGCTGCCCAGTATGTCGTCCACCCACTGCTCGAATCCCACCGCCCTTACGGCCACCAGGTTTGGGATGAGGAATCCCAGTGCGGGAATAACTGCTATGGTGAGGATGAAGCCCATCAGCTTCCGTTCACCCTTAAAAGCCTTTACGAGGAGCACGGGATAGCCGAACGCTCCACTGAGCTTGGCGGCGGCGGCAAGGCCCACCGCAAAGGCGGAAGACTTTTCCCGATCATAGACCAGCAACGTTGTGAACAGCGACACGAAGAGCGCCACGTGGATGTCCAGCATGGCCGTTACGGCGGTGGCTTCGAGCGTTGGGTCTGCGACCGTAAAGATAAGGGCTATAAGCGCCGCAAGGTAGCTGTCGCTTATCCTATAAGTTGCAAGAACGACCAGAACGCCTATCAGGACGAAGGCGAATATTCCGGGCAGCCGCCAGTTTATAGGCCTGTCCTCGACAAGCATGCCCAGCATTATGAGGTCCTTCCCCAGGAAGGGGTGCTCTGTGTTGAGGTAGTTCTGGATGTTCTCCTTGTCGGGATACCTGTAGCCGGGAACTACGTAGTAGGCATCCGCCGGTATTTCTGCGGACAGGGCATTGAGGAAGTCCTCCACGTTGCCCACAGGTATCTCAAAGTAAACGCCCGGAAACTTGAGGTACTCCATCTCGTAGGTTGCGTTGTATTGGAGGGCTATCTTTTCAACGTCGTACTGGTATTTTATTCGCGTGCTCGTGTCTGAGAAAATAACGTTTATCCCGGCGGAATTCGTCGTTTCATTCACGTAGCGAAGCTCAACGCCAAGCCTGTGGAGGATGTTCCTGCTCGCGGGGACGTACCAGACCTCGTCTCCGATGTAATCCCTGAGGTCGGGACGGGAGGCGAAATCGTAGAGATACCAGAATGAACCGATCAGTATAACGGCCGAAATCGCGATGAAGAGGACCCTTTTCCAGTCCATTTTATCACCGGGTAGATTAGCGCGGCAACGTTTTTAAGCCTCTCCCCGAGGTTCGAACATGATGATAACCGAGGAGCAGGTTCAACTCGCGGTGGACATGATAAGAAGGGGGCTCGACGAGAGAAAGCTCCGAGCCAAACTCGGTGATGAGTGGAAGCTCATAGCCGAGATAGCGAGGGCCAGGATAAGGGCAAGGGACAAGTTCTCCCGCGATGACCTCTGGATGGACTTGGAAGGCCTCCGCTACGCCACCCACGAGGCAGTGGCCAGATACCGTGCCGAACGCTTGGGAGAGCTTGGAGTCAGGAGCATAGCGGACGTCTCCTGCGGAATCGGAATTCAGCTGATTTTCTACGCGATGAAGGTCGATAAGGCATACGGGATCGATATCGACCCTCTAAAAGTGGAGTTCGCGCGGAGAAACGCCGAAAAGTACGGAGTGGACAACATCGAGTTCATAAACGCCGACTCACTCAGCAGGGATGTCATTGAGATGATAGACGCGGATGTAATATTCTCGGACCCAGCTCGTCCCCCGGAGATGCCCGAGAGGAGGCTGGAAGACCTCCTGCCAAGCCCCCTGGAGGTGTATGAGGCGTACAGATCCAAAACGGATGCCTTTATCTTCGACCTGCCGCCCCAGATGAGGCGCGAGAGGGTTCCATGGAGGGGAGAGTTCGAGTATATAGACCTCTTCGGCGCACTCAACCGGCTGACCTTTTACACCGAACCCCTGGCGCGGGCCGAGAGGAGCGCCGTCATACTGCCTGCCGGGGCGAGGCTTGAGAGCGCCCCTGACCTAGAGAACATAGTCGAGTGGACGGAAAAGCCCGGCCAGTACCTCTACGAGATTCCCCAGAGCGTTGACTACGCCGATTTAATAAACGAGCTGTTCCATGCCTTAAACGCAGATGTCAGGATGCTCCTTCGCGAGAAGAGGCGCATTTTAGCAACCGGAGACGGGGAAATCAGAAGCCCATACCTCAAGAGAACCTACGCCGTTGTGGGCGTTGTGCCCTTCCATCCGGTCAGAATAAACGACTTTCTCAGGAGAGAAGGCTTTGGAAGGGCAACTCTCAGGATAAGCGTGCCGGAGGGGGAGTACTGGAAGGTCAGGAGAAGGATAGAGGCGAACCTGAAGGGAGATAGAAGGGCCTTTGTATTCCAGTTCGGAAAGCTGGCGATAATAGCAGAGGGGTTATAGCTCCTCTATTCTGGCGTTTCTTATCTTCTTTGACCCTATGCGGAGTTCCCTGAAATAGTTCACGTATTCCTCGGGGAGGAAAGACTCCAGGCTGGTGGCCTTCAGGCGCTTTTTTCTTTTTCTTCTCCCGCCGTTATCAGCGTCTCCCGGGGCTTTCGATGAGACCGCCTCAAGGAACTCGTCGAGCTTCCTGTTCATCGGCACACCCGGAGTGGATAGACGGCAGGGTATAAAGGCTTTTCCTCCCATCGAGGGTTGAACCAAAGGCCATATGAACCCACCAGAAAACCACCGTTGAGAAACGCTTTTAACTTCCGGCATTTATTTAGGGAAAGAGTAAGAGAGGCGGGTGGAAGGTAATGTGCGGTATAATCGGCTATATCGGAGACGGCAGAGCCTCCCAGATTATCGTCAAGGGCCTCAAAAGGCTCGAATACAGGGGGTATGACTCCGCGGGAATAGTCACGGAAGACGGCGGGAGGCTTTACATAAAGAAGGGAACCGGAAGGATAGACGAACTCGCTGAGAAGCTAGGCTTTCTCGAAATGCCCGGCAAAAGGGGAATAGGACACACCCGCTGGGCCACCCATGGGGTTCCGAACGATATTAACGCTCATCCCCAGAGGGACTGCACAGGCAGGATTGCCCTCGTCCACAACGGCATAATCGAGAACCACCGCGAGCTCCGCGAGGAGCTTCTTAAGCGCGGTCACCGCTTTAACAGCGACACGGACACCGAAGTTATAGCCCATCTCATCGAGGAGGAGCTCAAATCGGGGGGCACCTTCGAGGAGGCCATGAGGAGGGCCCTTCTCAGGCTCAAGGGCTCATTCGCCCTCGGCATAATCTACACGGGTGAGCCTGACAGACTCTACTTCGTCAGGAACGAGAGCCCGCTCGTCCTTGGAATCGGAGAAGGGGAAAACTTTGGAGCGAGCGACGTTCCGGCCTTCCTTGAGTACACGAACCGTGTCGTGTTTCTGGACGACAGGGAGTACGCCGTAGTAGGAAAGGACTTCTGGGTCGTTAAGAACCTCGACAGTGGGGAGATCGTCGAAAAGCCAGTCCAGGAGATAGAATGGAGCCTTGAGATGGCGGAAAAAGCCGGCTACCCCCATTTCATGCTCAAGGAGATATACGAGCAACCAAGGGCCATAAGGGACGCCCTCCATGGGAATGCCGGGATAATCCGTTCGATAGCAGAGGAGGTGGCCAAATACGAGAAGATATTCATCATAGCCATGGGCACCTCGTATCACGCCGGTTTGGTTGCCAAGTACCTCTTCCAGAGGCTCGCCAGGAAGGTCCCGATAGTTGAGGACGCCAGCGAGTTCCGCTATGAGTTCGAGGATCTGGTGGACGAGGACACCCTCGTGATAGCAATAACCCAGAGCGGAGAGACCGCCGATACCCTGGCGGCTATGAAACTGGCCAAGAGGAAGGGGGCAAAGGTTCTCGCGATAGTCAACGTTGTCGGGAGCATGGCGACCAGAATAGCTGACCTCACCCTGTACACACACGCCGGGCCGGAGATAGGCGTCGCTGCCACCAAAACCTACACGACCCAGCTGACGGTTCTCACGATGCTCGCCATCGAACTGGCAAGGGTTCTTGGAACCGTCGGGGAGGAATACCTCGAAAGGCTGGAGAGGGAGCTCAACGCAGTCCCAGAACTTGTAGAGGACGTTCTCAAGCACGATGAATCACTGAGAGAGCTGGCCGAGGGGCTCAAGGAAAAGAGGGACTTCTTCTACATCGGCAGAGGCATAAGCGTCCCAACGGCCCTTGAGGGGGCACTCAAGCTCAAGGAGATAAGCTACATCCACGCAGAAGGTCTAAGCGCGGGCGAGCTGAAGCACGGGCCCCTGGCACTTCTTGAGGATGGCGTCCCCGTGGTTGCCATAGCACCGGGCGGAAAGACCTTTGACAAGATGGTGGGCAACATAGAGGAGTCCCGCGCGAGGGGGGCGTATATAATAAGCATCGGGGACAGGGATGAACTGGAGAGGATCTCCGATGTCTTCATCAAAATGCCAGAAATGGACGAGCTTCTCACCCCGATAGTTTACGTTGTTCCGCTCCAGATACTCGCTTATCATCTGGCTGTCCTGAGGGGTAACGACCCCGACAAGCCGAGAAACCTGGCCAAATCGGTCACCGTTGAATGAGGTGGTTTGGATGGTAAAAACGAAAATTAAAGAGAAACGAAAGAAAAAAGGGGAAAAGACTTCCCTCCCCGAGTACTATCAGAAGTTCAAGGCCTACGGCCTCCCCCTGATAGTCCTCATACTGGCCTACGTTGGCTTCAGGATAAGGAACATCACCTCGAACTACAAGACCTTCCTCGACCCGGACACCTTCTTCCACTACGAGATGTACAGGATAGCCATCAACGAGTGGGTTCCCAAATACTTTGCCTACGCTGACCCTCCCACTGGAATAAAGGCGGGCGGTTACCTGGGTCTCTATACTATCCAGGCCGTATTCTACAAAATCGTCTCCGTATTTGGCTACGACCAGCTGGGGGCGTTCAAACTCTGGCCGCCGTTCGTGGGAGCAATGACCATCATAGGAGTCTACCTTCTCGGAAAGAAGCTCCACTCCAACTGGGCCGGCCTCTGGGCGGCGGCGTTCATGATGTTCTCCTACGCCAACTTCAGCAAGACATACTCCGGCAACAACCGTGGTGAAGGCCCCTTCATGATGTTCTTCATCTATGCAGTGTTCCTCCTCATGGTGTACCTCGATGAGAAGGAATGGAACCTGAAGAAAATGCTCTCCGGGGCCCTGTTCCTGCTGGCCAGCCTCCTCTACATGGCGGCATGGACAGGAAGCACGTTCGGTGTCAGCATACTGCTCCTCTTCGCGGGCATCACCACGGTGGTGTTCTTCATCTTCGGAATGGTTGACGTCCTGAAGAGGTTCGTCAGGGACTTCTTCCCGCTCTACGGCGCTTCCCTCATACTAGGAGTAGTCCTTTCCTATACAGGATTCATCGGCATAAGGTGGTTCCTGGTTTTTGCCATTGAGGCATTCATTGCCCTCAGCGTTCTGGTCTCAATAATGCTCTACGGGGAAAGGTTCGGTCTCAACTATTCGGACAAAAAACACCGCTTTGGAATGGTTGCGGGCATAGCGATTCTGGCAGCCCTTGCATTTTACGGTTACTTCGGTAGGGATCTCCTCAAGTTCATGGGGGCAGCATATCAGTCCAACCCCCTCTACCAGACGGTTGCGGAGCTTGCGAAGACTGACTGGAACACGATAACCGCATACTACAGCGTCAAGACCAAGGACGCAATAATATTCATCCTCTCCGCGGTGGGATTCATCATAGTCGCCGCGAGGTTCGTCAGGAAGCTTACCAAAAACGACCTGACAGGTCACAAGGAGATATTCCTGGTCACCTACTACATCGGCTCCCTCTACCTGCTCCTCCTGGCGGTTCGTTTCGTGTTCCAGGCCTCGGGAGCCATACTGCTCCTAGCGGGAGTCGCCGTAGGGGAAATATTCCTCTTCATAGAGGAAATGAAGGAGAGCATGACCACCAAGGCACTCTATGCAGTCCTCCTGATGCTCCTGTTCCTGCCGCTACCGATTATCGGGGCCCAGTACATGGGCAGCATAGCCACGAACACCGCAAAGAGCCAGGGTTCAGTCCCGGCAGACTGGGTCAACTCCCTCAACTGGCTCAAGGAGAACAGCAACCCCCTCGACAGCGCCACGAGCTGGTGGGACTACGGCTACTGGATTGAATCCAGCCTGCTCAGCCACAGACGCTCGGCAACGGATGGAGGTCACGCCTATGACAGGCGTTACATCGTGGCGGACTTCTTCTCCCACTACGGCAACGAGAGCGAGCAGGACTTCGAGGCCTGGGAGCTGAATTACATGATAGTCTGGCAGCAGGACATCTACAAGTTCAACGCCATAAGCTACCTCGGCGGTGCGATAACCTACGGCGAGTACAGGAGCAGCCCGATGTTCCAGGTCATCCCAGCACAGTACATTCAGCACGCCAACGAGAGCGGAAAGACTGTGGTTTACATAAACACCGGAAAATACGCCTATCAGCCGGTGCTCACGATAGACCTCACCAAGGGACAGGTCATACAGGGCAGGGGAGATATACCATACGTTCTCTACATCTTCCAGGGTTACGGGCTTCTGGCCTACCAGAAAATAGCCTTCAGCAACTTCGTGAGGCTGGCGTTCCAGATACCCTTCTCATTCGATCCATGGGACGCCCAGATGCTCTTTGCCAATTTCAGACCAGTCCACCGGGATGGAGGCGTTTCAACCTACGAGTTCAGGCCCTTCGCGGTTTACAGGATTGACAAATTCGAGAACGGAACATGGAAAGCCTTCTACAGCACCCTCGGCGGTGGAAAGCTTCCGCTGGGAGAGCAGAAGCTGAGGCTATGGATATCGGCCTTTGGAAGGGACATCAAAGACGCAACGCTCATCTTTGAAGCCTACAACGGCAGCGTGCTGGTAAAGAGGGAGATCCTGGCCGAGGGCATCACCATGAACCACCTCAACGAGACACCCATCGAGTTCAACCTGACAGTACCCAACGCCACCAAGTACCGCTTCATCCTCGTTCAGGACGGGCCGGTAGGGGTCCTCGATGGGCCAGTTTACGTCAACGGCAAGAACGTCGACCCTAGCTACGTTCTCGACGAAGGGGAGAACGGGGAGCTCAAACTCACCGCCGCGTTCAGGGAGGAGCGCACCGTTGACCTCTACCTTAGGGAAAGCGTCGTCTACTACATCGCGCCCAACGGAAAGGACATCTACCAGGAGAAGTTTTACCTCGAGCCCCACCAGGACATCATAACCTACGTCCCGGTCAAGGAGGGCATAAGCGTCGCCCCCGGGGACAACGAGATAACCGTCCAGGCTTCGATGCCACAGGGAGTCTTTGATACATACATCCAGAAGCTCTACCAGAAGTACGGTGAGGACAAGGTCGTCATCGTCAGGAAGAGGATAGAACCTGTCTTCATAACAAAGAAGGAGTACGTGATATGGGAGGGTTAATCCCTCACGATTTTTATGTCTTCGAGTCTTTTTAGTCCCTCTTTTTCTGTTGTTTTGATAACGCCCGGGACAAATTCTCCCCTTGGCCTGATGAGGATGGCCTCAATCTCGTCAAAGCCCAGTTTCTTCAGGGCAAAAGCCCTGTGGTGACCGTCTATGAGGTAGTACCTGCCTCCGTAGGGTATGACTATGATGGGGGCGTTGTAGCCGTGCTTTATCTCCTGAAGAACAACCAGAAGTTTGACCTCACTCAGCGCCGCTTGGGTGGGCACAACACGGGTGAGCGGTATAAATGCCGCTTCAAGTTCAAACTCGATGCCGTAAATCGCCTCGTACTCCCGTTTTATTCTCCCCGCCCTCTTCCAGGCCTCCTCCCGGGTCACCAGGCGTATCTTTTTCAAGGCTTCACGCCCCTGACCGCTATAAAAGCCGCGATGCCCTTGCAGCGGTTGTGAAGCTTTTTGTCGAGGCGCTCGGCAAGGCCGTGGAACGGCCAGAAAGACGGGAAGAATATCACTCCACCGCTCCGGACATCGGTAAAGCCGGCATTCCTGAGCAGGTCCTCAAGCTCCCCTGGAGTATAGAAGCGAGCGTACCTGTAAGCGGTCTCCACGAAAAGGCTCTTAAATCTTTTGAAGACGAACCAGGCACTCCGTCCGTTCATCGTCGCTATAAGAACCTCACCTCCCGGCTTCAAGACACGGTTTATCTCCGCCACAACCCTCTCGGGCTCGTAAATAAACTCAAACATCGTGACACTGAGAACCAGATCAAAGCTCCGGTCGGGAAAGGGCAGACTGTAGGCGTCGCCCTTTATGCAGTTCAGCCCTTTGGAGCGGGCCACCTGGAGCATGCCCTCGCTGGCATCCAGACCGATCACGTCGAAGCCCCTCTTCTTCAGCTCAAGGGTGTAGTTGCCCGTCCCACAGCCGAGGTCGAGGGCTTTCCCCGATTTCGACTGCAGCATGGAAAAAACGAGCCACTTCTCAGTTCTGTCAACGTACCTCCCGGTTTCTGTTCCGTACCAGTCATCGTACCTGCGGGCTATTCTGTCGAAGTACTCCGCCATCTTACACCCTCATCTTGCCCTCGATCGTCAGGGGCTTGTCGAGTCTATCGTCTATCCTGAGGCTTATGACGACCCTCTTTGCCCCTGCCTTGAAGATGGCCTCCCGGCAGGCCTTTACCAGCTCAAGAATTTCCTCCACCGAGCCCTCAACGACCGTGCCCATCGGGCAGAGCCGGTGCTTCAGTCCGCTCTCCCTTATAACGTCCATGACCGGCTCAAGGTATTTCCCGACGCTTGGGCTCTCCGTCCCGAGCGGAAAGAGGCATATCTCGGCAACCGCCATCACCCACCACCGGCCGGCGGGAATATGTGAACCTCATCGTCGTCTTTGAGCTCGGTATCTAGTCCCCTCAGGTGAAGCACGTTGTGCCCGTTAACAAGGATCATACCGTCAATGGGCTTCCCTTCCGCAACGCGTTCCGTTTCCAGGAGCTGTTTTCTGATCTCCGGGCTGTAGTGTTCGGCCAGGTATTCTACAAGCTCGCGAACCGTTTTCACCCCGTGAACTTCCACTTCCTTCTTCCCTATGAGCTCCCTGAAGGTTGCATAAAATTTGACTCTCATAAAGAATCACCGGTATTAATTGATGGGAAACCCTTAAAGTGATTTCGCCGTAGTTTCGTTACGGAGTGTTGAGATTGCTGAACGTCAATCCACCTGAATACTATCCGATTATCGATAAGCTCTTTGCGGGAAGGATTAGAGAGGCCGTAGAGGCCTTTGGGGCGTCATTGGAAGAGCTTACAGTTTTGGTTCAGCCCGAGGAACGGGTGCTGAACTTGGTCTTCCTTTTAAAGGTTCGGGGGCTCCGGAGGTTTCTCTCAATGGAGGTCGACCCTTTTGTCTATGGCCTCCTGGAAAAGCTGGCATCGGACGCCACGGAGACCCTCGGTAAGGTCTACGGGGTGAGGTTTTCAATCTCGGGGTTCAAGGTGGTCGACGAAGGACCCGAGGAGGCCCGCCCCGAAAAGACTCCAAAGCTGATCGTCAATGGACCTGAAAAAATAAAGGAAACCCTGGAACGTCTTGGAAAAGGACTCGTAATAACCCTAAGGGAGTGGAACGTGGAGTTCTCAGCCCTTGCGGTAACGGTGCCCTTCGAGGAGCCCCACGTGCTAACGATAGTCCTGAGAACGGACCGTCTTCTTTCCCCGGAGGAAAAGGGCGAGCTTGAAAAGAAAATTAGATACAAGGCGGGGACATACATCAAAACCCTAACCAAGAGGGTCTTTCCGCTTGAGGTCAAGATCATAGACCCGGAGGACAAGGCTCTGGCCTCGATTCTCAAAAGAAAGGTTGAGATAGAGAAAGAAGCCGAGGAACTCGCCCAGAGTGAGGAAGTTCGGGAGCTCATGGGCCTCCTCCGGAAAGGGACTCCCGGTTCCTGATGTAATCCAGGAGGGGTCTTATCCTCTCCCAGACCTCGTTTATACCGCCGTGCCCGTCTATTCTTACATACACGCCCTGTTTCTTGTAGAACTTGATTATCGGCTCCATGTTTCTTATGTAGAGGTCGTAGCGTCTTCCAACTATTTCCGGCCTGTCGTCTTCCCTCTGCACGAGTCTTCCGCCGCAAACGTCACACTTTCCCGGAACTTTCGGAGGGCGATATCTTAGATGATAGACCGCGCCACACTTGGAGCAGATTCTTCTTCCCGAGATTCTCTCAACGCTCTCCTCCTTGGAGATGGATATCTCCATGGCGACGTCTATGCTCATGCCATGGTCGTAGAGGTAGTTCTCAAGGGCCAGAACCTGTTCCGCGGTTCTTGGATAGCCGTCTATGATGAAGTTCCTCCTGTCACGCCTCAGCCGAGAGATTATCAGCGTGTTGACAACCGTGTCAGGTATCAGGTCTCCCCGCGCAAGGTACCGCTCCAGTTCCCTGCCGAGAGAGCTCCCACGTTCTATTTCAGCACGTATCATGTCTCCGGAAGAGACGTACGTCAGACCATAGCGCTCGGTTATTGTTCTGGAGTGGGTGGACTTGCCGCTTCCGGGAGGGCCAAATATCAGGATGTTCATTTTTCTCACCGTTAGTTATTTATTTCCCAAAGAATAAAACACTTATGGTGGTGGCCATGAGGCTGAGTACTGGCTTTGTCCGTGCCTCCGGTTACGCCTACAAGGTGAGACGCGTTCTCTTCGCACTGACGCGGAAGAAAGTTGACCCCAGAGAGGTCGTCAGAGCGGCGGGAGAGCTGAACCAGAAAATCTTCGAGAAGCTCCAGGAGCTCGGCGTCGAGAAGAGCGACGTCATCAGGATAACCGTTCCGTTCAGGATCGAAGATGGAACCATCAAGTGGGACTACGAGGGACTGAGCATCGAAGTCTACAGGAAGAGCGAGGAGGAGAAGCTCGCAATGGCTATGGAGGAAATCGAGGAGCGCGAGAGGGCGCTGGAAGAGCAGATAAAAGAGCTTGAAGAGCTGGCGCTGCAGCTCAGGGAGACCAGCGAAAAGATACTTGAGAAACTGGAGGAACTCAAGCAGGAGCACACATCGCTGAAGCTCAGGGCGGAGGAGTGAGGGAATCGAGGAAAATGTTTACGTAGGCAATCACGTGGGATGCCAGATAGCTCTTCTTCCCAACGCTTATTTTTTGTGCTATTCCCGCAAGGAAGGCCTCGTCTTCTTCTCTCAGGCCTTCATGGTCACCAAGGACGAAGGCAACGTTCTGAGGGAAACGCTCGCCGGTTATCGGCTTCCCCTCTTCGTGGAGGTAGTAGAGGGCAGAACCCTTGAGCGTTCTTCTGACGATGTCCTCGAAGGTCATGTTGCTCACATAGATGCCTGGCAGAACCTGGACCTCTTTGCTCGGTTCCTTCAAGCCTTTGGAGGCTTTAAGCGCACGAATTATCAGCTTGGCGGTGCTGAGCTCATCGGGGTTGAGGGTCTTCGGCTTTATCTCACTTCCCTCGAACCTTATTGCCTTGGGCGGGTCCGGTGGGCCGTAGAGGCTCAACCACACCCTGACGTTTTTTCTGAAGCCGTGGGATAGGAGGAAGGCCGAGTTGAGAGCCCTGCACAGGAGGTCTATTCTGCCGCTCGTCCCCGGGAGATCCCTGAGATTGAAGTCCGGGGCGGTATGAGCTTTGTTGGCTTTGACTATAAACGTCCTCATATGGGATAATGAGAGGAAGGGATTTATAATGATTGTTAAGGCAAAACACAAAAAATGAAAGGCTAAAAAATTCTGTTTTACTCCACGCGCCTGCCCACAAGACGGTTTATCCTAGCCCTTATGCCCCGGTTTATCTTGACAAGCAACACCGTCCTCCTGCACTTTCCGGCCACTTTCTCAGGAACTTCCCCGAAGATGAGCCTTTTGAAGAGCGGTTCCCTCGTGGCACCCATGACAACTAAGTCGTGCTTCCTGCACTCTTCCAGTATTGCGTGAACCGGTTCCCCCTCCACAATCCTTAGATTGGCCCTTGATATCTTCTCCACTATGGGTGTGAGTCTTTCCCTGAGTTTCTTCTCATCCTCTCCGGATTTGACTGTGAGAACAGTGACTTGGGCATTGTATATCTCCGCTAGAAGGGATACCAGCTCGGCGCTCATTCTGGCGTGTTTACCTCCCCTCGTCGGGAAGAGTATGTTCTCGATTTTCTCCCGCTCCTCCGTATCACCAGGCTTTACAACAACGACGTTGCAGGGCGCGTTCTTGACTATCCTGTCGAGATTGCTCCCGAGGACGTACTTGCCCCACCGGGAGCGTCCTTCCCAGCCAAGGATGAGGAGGTCGACCTTTTTATCCCGGACGGCACTCATTATTCCCCTGTAGACGCTGTGAGAATAGTAGATGATGCCCTCGACGCCGACCCTTCCAGAGGTGTGGGCCCTGGCCTCTTTGATCGCCTCTATAGCCTCATTCGCGAAGTGTCTGGCCTCTTCAAGTGGAGTCTGTTCTGGGACAGTGACAACGCTCACTATGAGCAGCTCACCACCGACGCGTTCGGCTATTGCCTCCGCGTATTTCGTCAGAACCCCTGCATTTTCCTTGTTGGAAACAGCCACCATTATGCGGTATCTCGCGGGCTTGGCTTCCTCAAAGACCGTCTCACGCTCGAACCTGAAGGGCTCGACCCTGGCCCCTTCGTAACTCCTGTATACGATGAGCCCGATGACGACCCAAGCTATCGTGATGGCCCAAGCGGTTGGGCTGACGTTGAAGACCCAGAGCGAAAGTATCGCCTGGAAGAGTATCGCGAGCAGGGGGATGTATGGAAAATATGGCATAAGGAAACCATAGTCAAGCTCATCTCCCCTTTCATTCCTTATCTTTATCACCGCCGCGTTGACGAGGAGGAATATTAAGAGGAAGACTATGTCGGCACTAGCAGCGACATCCTCTATGGGAAAGATTGCAGCGATGGTGAGGACAATGATAGAAGAAGCAAAGAGAGCATAATGGGGAATCCTCCTGACAGGGTGTATCCTTGAAAAGATTCTGGGGAGCCTACCGTCCCTGCTTATCGCGAAGAGAACTCTCGTGGAAGAATAGATGGTTGCGTTTAGAGCAGACGTCGAGGAGAATATCGCGGCGAGGGTTATTAGAAGGCCGCCGTAGGGCATCAGGTCCTTTATGGCCTCACCCATCCCCACTGCTCCGAGTTCGGCAAACCACTCGTGAACCGGCACGTTGCCCGGCTCTGCACCCACTATAGCCGCGAAGGCGAAGATGAGGTACGTGGCGGTAACTGCTGCGACTGAGTAGAGTATGGCCTTCGGAACGGTCTCCTTCGGGTTGACTGCTTCCTCGCCGGCGTGTGCTATGACCTCGTAGCCCTCGAATCCGACGTAGGTGAACCCCATAGCCATCAGTATCTTGTCCCAGCCATTGGGAACGAAGTCGTTAAAGTGGGCGAGCTTCTCGGGGTGAACGAAGATGTAGTAGACTGAGAACAGCCCGATGAAGGCAAGCGTCCCCATCTGGCCGAGGGTTATTAAGTTCTCTATACTCCCAGTCTCGGAGACGCCGATGTAGTTTATGGCAATGAACACGAGTGCTATGGCCAGCGCGAGGAGCTTGATGATGAGCTCGTGCTCGAGGTTGATGCTGGTGAACCAGTCCGTTCCCTCAAAGAGAAAAACCGTATAAGTTGCGAAGGTTATGGCGTAGAGACTGCCAGCTACCGTCAGCGCGAACCAGTTCATCCAGCCAGAGATAAAGCCAACCAGCCCCTTGAAGGCCTCGTCGATGTATGTGTATGCACCTCCCGCTGTAGGAAGGGCCGAGGCGAGCTCGGCAAAGGACATCGCTGAGAAGAAAGCGATGAGACCGTTGAGAGCGAAGGCAACCAGTATTCCTCCTGAGCCTGCAAAACCAATGGCATAACCAGTCGCAACGAAGACGCCAGCTCCTATCATCATCCCCATACCCATCATCATTAGATGCATGAGCGAGAGCCCTCTGGAAAGCTCGATCGTTTCCCCGTTCTCCATTTTATCTCCTCCTATGCCTCGTAGTCCTTTGAACTTCAAGGACATGCCCCACCCTCTTCTTGGCGTACCTTCTTCGACGCTCAATTCTGCGCCTTTTCATTTCAGCTATTGCGTGATTGGATGCGTGGAGAAGGTAGAGCATTAAACCGTAGGCACCAACAATAATCACCATGCCGATAATTTGGTCTCCGTTCATAGACACACCTCAACTAGGGGTGTATCGCATAGGGGCTCTAAAAAATTTAGGGTCAAACCAAGAATATCCTGATGGTGTTCGTTCCGGCGGTCTTTCCTATCGGTGTCCCCTTCGTGAGGAGAACCGGGTCGTTTTCCTTCACTATACCTAACCCCTTGATCAGCCCCAGTATCTCCCGTTCGCTGGTCTCCTCCACAACGAATGGATATACACCGTAGGAGAACATCAGGTTCCTCGCAACGTGTTCATCGGTTGCAAATGCCAGAATCCACTGCTTGGGCTTGAAGCGGGAGATAAGCCTCGCAGTCTCTCCGGTTCTCGTCGGGGTCAGGATGTACTTAATGTCCATCGAGTTCAGGGCCTCTATTATGCTCCTGGCTATCGTGTCCTTTATGGTGCCTTTTCTGGGACTCTTCTCGCTCCAGCGAGTCATCTTCCATTCGATTATGCGGGTAGACCACTGGGAGTCACGGTACGCCTCTATCGTCTTTGATATCTTTGCCATCATCCTGACCGCATCGACGGGATACTTCCCAACGGCAGTCTCCTCTGAGAGCATCACGGCGTCCGTTCCATCGAGGATCGCGTTTGCCACGTCTGTAACTTCAGCCCTCGTTGGCAGCTTCTCCTCTGTCATGCTCTCCAGCATCTGGGTGGCCGTTATCACGGGCTTACCGGCAGCGTTGGCCTTGTGTATCAGCTTCTTCTGAAGAACCGGGAGCTTTTCAATGGGCATTTCAACGCCCAGGTCCCCCCTTGCTATCATTATCCCATCGGCGGCACAGAGAATGTCATCAAAGTTTTTCACGGCGTCGGGCCTTTCTATCTTGGCTATTATGAAGAGGCTTCCGTTCTTATCTTCTACGAACCTCCTGACTTTGAGAACGTCGTAGGCAGAGCCGACGAAGCTTATCCCGACGGCGTCGATGCCGTGTTCGATGGCGAACTCAATGAACTTTAAGTCTCTGTCGGTCACCGCATCAATGGCCATCCTGGCCTTCGGGACGTTGATGCCCTTGTGCGAGAAGAGCGTCCCACCCACAAGGACTTTGCAGACAACGTCCTGTCCGCGGACATCTTCCACCCGGAGCGCTATGAATCCGTCGCTTAGATAAATCACATCCCCCTTTGACACCATCCTGGGAAACTCTTTGAACTCCACTGGTATCTCCGCTTCGGTTCCGATGATGTCCCTCGTTGTCAGGACAACCGTCTGCCAGCGCCTTAGCGTGACCGAGCCGTTCTGTATCTCCCCCACGCGGATTTTTACCCCCGGAAGGTCTCCAAGGATGGCCACGGGACGGTTCAACCTCTGCGAGGCCTCCCTCACAAGCTCAACAGTCTTCGCATGCTGTTCCAGGTCGCCGTGGGCGAAGTTTATCCTCGCGACGCTCAGCCCGGCCTTTATCATCGCCTCGATGGTTTTTCGCTTCATTGAGGATGGGCCTATCGTGGCAACTATCTTGGTCTTATGAGATGGCAGCCTCATGTTCCCACCTGGAAGTACAATTCAGACTAACTCCTAAATAACCTTATCCCACCCGAAACGTTTATGAGTTAGGTTACCCTAATTACTTCGGTGGTCGTATGAACCCGCTGGATGTCAGGGTCTTCGATGAGAATGGGGAAGAGATAAGTCTTAAGGATGCTGTCCTCGGGAAATGGACCGTTCTCTACGTCTATCCCAGGGACAACACGCCCGGCTGCACAGCGGAAGCAAAAGAGTTTACGGAGCTCCTCCCAGAGTTCGAAAAACTGGGCTTTCAGGTTATCGGAGTTTCAAAGGACTCAGTAAAGAGCCACATAAAATTCAAGGAGAAACACGGCCTAAGAATCCGGCTGCTCAGCGATCCGGAAGGGGAACTCATAAAGGCCCTCGGTGCCTGGGGCAAGAAAAAGCGCTATGGCAAGGAGTACGAGGGAGTGATCAGGAGCACGTTCATATTCAACCCAGACGGTGAGGTTGTCTGGAAGAAGCTCAACGTCCGGGCAAAAGGGCACGCGGCAAAGGTTCTGGAGGAAGCGAAAAGGCTGGTCGGCGGTTCATAGAAGATATATTTCAGAACTTAAAAACAAAAAGTGAAGGAGGCAGTGGGCTCACTTCATAAGAACGAAGCCCACTATGTTGCCATCATAGGCCAGGAAGACCTTAACCCCATGCAGGGTCTCGTAGGCGGCATAAACGTCCAGCTCGCCGAGGTTGTAGTCACCGACGACCTTTCCAACGTAGTCGCCGTCGTAGACGAGTTTCTGGACGGTTATGCCGCGGTTGTTCGTGAACTCTTCAATTGAAACCTGGGCGAGATAGTCGGTTACCTCGGCCGGGTCAACGCTCACTTCGGTTAGGTTGGCGGACCTTACACCGAGCCCCATGTAGGGTGTGCCTTCTCCAGCCATCATGCCGCCGTGGCCCTGCCCGTAGCCCTTGGCGTAGGCCATTGGTGTGGCGCTTCTCTCAACCTCCGGGTTCGGCCCCGGGGTGCCCTGATAGGCCGCAACGGCCCCAAATACAAGGCCAAACACGGCCAATGCCATAAATCCAGCCAGCAACTTCTTCATGTCACATCACCTCTGCATGTGTAATTGTAATATTACATATGTGCAATTCTTTATAAACTTTACGGTTCCGGAAATCATAAAACAGGTCGTGTCGAGTTTGGAGTATGAGGCTGCAGATAACAACCGCAATTCCCCCCGGGGAGCTGGGGGAGATACTCAGAAAGTCAGGGGCTAGGGTTTCCATCAGCGTGGAAGAGACGGAAGAGTTCCACGGCATGCCGCGATGGAGTGTCCTCATCGAAGGGGTGGAGGATGAGATCCAGCGCTTTATGGAAACCCTGAGACTCGCCAGAGCTGGCGGCTAGCCAACAAGGGCGTTTCTGAAACCAAGCTCCTCGACAATCCGAGCCGCTTTTTGCTTTTCTTTGCCTTCCAGCATCCTGCTGATCTCCGGATATTCTCCAGCCTGGTATTCCGGCCGGTACTGGAACATGACGTTTACCCTGACGTCTTTTCCGAGATTTTCCACTATCCACTCCAGCACTGGCCGCGTGCAGCATTCAAGATGGCCCGGAAGGACCAGATGCCTTACGATGAACTCAGCCCCAAAGTGCTCCGCGGCAAGGAGGAAGTTTCTCGTCACGACCTCCCAGTAGCGGGGAATCTTGGAATACCTCATGGCACACCCATCGTTTCCCCATTTAAAGTCAGCCAGATAAACGTCAACAACGCCGTCGAGGAGCCTCATGGCATCCTCGCTCATGTACATGTTGGAGTTCCAGACGACAGGGATGGGGACGCTGACGTGCCTCAAAGTCTCAACGATGAAAGGCAGATTCGGCGTCGGTTCGCCGCCGACGAAGTTGACGTTCTTGGCACCCCTCCTGAACGCCTCCTCGATTTTGAACGCCATGAACTCGGGGACGTGCTCAATCCCAACGCGGTACTGACTTATGTCCCAGTTCTGGCAGAAGACGCAGCGGAAGTTGCAGCCGGAGAAGAAGACAGTGTAGGAAGGCACTAGCTCCGGTTCTTCACCGTAGTGAAGGAAGTCGCTCGCCACGAGGCTCTCCCCCACGCGGCAGTAGCCAATGTACTCCCTCCTGTCCACGCGGCACTTTATCTCGCACAGTGTGCAGGATTCCATAATCCTGCTGGCAATCAACGCCTTGAGCTCCAGGAGGTTGTTCTCGGGTTTCTCCCTCAGGTCGTTTTCCCTTAACCTGTCCATACCCTCGGCATGGAGGTTCCACAGCTCATCAAGCGGGAGATTATCTTCAAACCTGACCTCAACCCGTTTTGAGATGGAAAATACGGGCTCTTCCGTCCCTTCAAGAATCGAGAAGTAGCGTGGCAGCGCCTCCCTTGCTCCTTCGTCTTCCCACTTGGAACCACGGCCGAGCCACATCAGTGTGAACTAACGCCCAAGGGCCTAAAACTTTTTACCCTACTCCCCACGGGGACTGCGTTCGGACCACTCGACTGCCCTCTTGAGGCTGATAAAGCAGGAATCGCAGTAGCCGAGCATTCTGGAGTCCCATTCTTCCATCGTTGATGGGGAGTTCATGACGCACTGGTTTGAGCAGTGGCCGAGGTCGAAGCTGTGGCCAACCTCGTGGAGGACACCCTTGAGGAGGCGGTTTTTGAAGAGCTCAAGCTCCCCTTTTATGAGGGCCTTTTCTTCTTCAGATACACCCTCCTCATCAGCCCTTTTCAGGAATTCGGAGAGTTCAGGCGGTTCGAAGGGCTTCATTGACAGAACCATTACCCTCAACCCGATCAAGGTCTCGTGTATCCCCAAGAACTTCTCGTAGAAGTCAAAATACGGATTGCGGGAAACGAGGGGGAACGTGGTCAGGGCGAATATCTTGTTCATCTTTATGTTCGGCCTCTCCTCTATCTCGTTGAGGAGCTTGGCGTGGAGAACCTCCACAAGGACTTCGATGGGATAAGCCCGTATCTTCCCCCCTGAGGTGTATATGTTTATCAGGTAACCGGGCTCCAGCTTTAGCTTTCCGATGTAGAGAAACCTGAGCGGAAGGCCGTTCTCCTCAAAGAAACGATTCGCCTCATCAAATACGGTGAACACAACTTCCTTTATTACCTCCTCCTTCACGAAGTTTCCAGCGTAGGTGAAGGCTATGAATTCCATGATTTCATCACAAATGAAAGGCCGTTTTATGCTTATTAAATTTTTAGGTTATTAGGTAATTGCACCACAAACGTTTTTAAACGTCTTTCAGATGGTTTTTCGGGCGATGGCGTCCGCCCGGGCTTCGAGCCGAACCGCCCGCCAGGGGCTGATGACGCCTGTTCTCCGTCAAAAGCTTGAGGAGGCGGTAGAATGGGCTCGAAGCTTTATGAAATTGGAAGGTTCGTTAACGTCGATCTGATCATCCGGTATACGAAGGAGAGGCGCCATGAGGACGGAGGATACTGTTTTGTCAGTGTCCTCAACGACACCAACGTCAACGACACGTATTACGCCGTAAAAATCCACGATCTCCTGGGTCTGGATGTTCCAGAGAAGGAAAAGACCATCGAATTCTTTGAAAACGCAATACAGCCCCAGACGGCGGTCGTTGCGATAGCCATGGCTATGGAAGGCCTGGCGATCCTCGGTGCAAAGGACGTGGCGATGAAGCATGTGGACATAATCTTCACCAAGTACAACCCCCTGGAGGACAGGTTCGCCGTGGGTCTGGGCGGGAGCGAGGAGTTTGGAACGGCAACACCGCTGGAGGCAACGTACTGGGTCGTCAAGGCATTTAAGGCCATAGGATACCGCTTTGACAGTGAAACAAGAGAGAAAATAAGGGAATTCGTAATGCGCTTTAGGAACGGGAACGGATTCGGGGTGAGGCAGCCAACGACGACGATGACGTATCAGGCGCTCTATACCCTGAACGCCCTTGGGTACAGGCCGCCAAAGAGCCCCCACTTTAGAAACTGCGAGCTCTGCGGCGACTGGGGCGGGTTTACGGAGGTTCCCTACAGCCTTCCACCATACCTTGAGCCGACATTCTACGCGACGAGGGGTCTGGAACTGCAGGGTGAAAGACCGAACTGCCCCAAGAGGCACATAAGGTTCATTCGGACACTCCAGAACCCCAACGGCGGCTTCAGGCGTTCGCTGGAACTGGGCATTTCAAACTTCCAGAACACGTATAGGGCCCTAGCGGTACTGGATTTCATGAAGAGATTCATCTGAGTGGTAGGCATGGACTTGATAGGTATGTATCTAAGGGATGCCCTCGGAGAGGGGTGTCCCGTCTGCAGAATACTCCGCAAATACGAGGAGTCCGAGATAGACACAATCCTGTACGAACACGTGAACAACCCGGGCGTGAGGGAGAAGTTCAAGGAGAGCCTCGGTCTCTGCACCTACCACGCATGGAAGACCCTGGGAAAAGCGTATTCGGAACCGCTGCTGGGGCCGCTGGGTGTGGCCATAATCTACGAGCACATGCTCAGGACGTACATAACGTACCTTGAGCGGGGCGAGACTCCGGAGGAGGGAGAATGCTTCCTCTGCAGGTTAATGGAGGAGAAGGAGAGAAGCACAGTAGAGGCATTTGCGGAAAGGATTGAAGAACTCCTCCCCGAATACGAGCGCTCCGAATCGGTACTGTGCAGGCATCATTACAGAATGCTCCTGCAAATTCTCCAGCGGGGGGATCCCACTGCGGCTGAAAGGCTGAAGATGGTCCAAATTGAAAAGCTGAAGATACTCAGGGAAAGGCTTGGTGCGTTCATTGACAAGTTCGACTACAGGGCCAAGGAGCGGCCAACGAAGGAGGAGATATCGGCACTTCCACTGACGATAGAAGCCCTGAAGGGTCTTGAAACGGGCGTGACAGTGAAGAGAACCGGCAACAAAAAGTCAAGGAGGGTGTTCCCGTGGAGATAGAGGTCACAAACGAGGAACTGAAGGCGATAAGGGAGAACAAACACGAGATAGAGAGAAGGTTCCGAGACCTGGAGGGGCTGGAGAGGACGCTCAGGGTTCTGAAGCTCCGCCTCCTTCTCGAAGGAAAGGACAGGGTGGAGAAAAAACTTGCTGAGATGAGGGCAAGCTATGCCGAACTCGTGGAGTTTGAAAAGATGGCAAAGCGAGACAAGGAATTTCTGATGGCATTCCGGAAAGAGCTCAGCGAGGAGAACAAGAGGCTTAGAGCGGAGCTGGAGGCGATGAAGAAATGAAGATCACCGTGAGGCCAAAGAGGGGCTGGCGACGGGTAACGTTCAAGATTGCGGACGAGACCTTTGAGAAAATTAGGGAGCTCTGTGAACGCTACGATTTCCGGGTTGAGGAGGCGATCAGGATAATCCTCCTGCACGGCTACATTGATGACGACCCCGAAGCCAACGAGACGACGTTTAAAAAGCTCCAGGAGGAAATAGCCCGGCTTGATGGGGAGCTCTACGAGCTGGAAGGCAAATGGTCCCCCCTAAAGTTCCGCTCATACTATATTGCGATGGACAACCAGAACCTTGCGATACAGCTTTCGGCCATGATCGCCGAGAACAAAAGGCTCCGGGAACAGCTGGGGCTTCCGAAGAGGGACTACAGCGAAGTCGAGGAGAAGATACACTACTACCTCAACTTCGGCGGAAAAAATGATGAAAGCTCAGACTAGAGCTTTTCTGTGAGGGCCCTATCCTTGACATCCCAAAATCTTAAGTAGGGGTCACACGACGCACCCTCGGGAAACGGGAAGGCTAGAACGCAGGGTGAGAAAAATGAACGTCAGGATAATTGCCGCAATAATGCTCGGTGGCGCCTTGGGCGCGCTGGCAAGGTTCTATATCTCGGGCTTACTCCCGGTTTACAAGGACTTTCCAGTTGGGACCCTCCTCGTAAACAGCATAGCCAGCCTGATTCTGGGCTATCTGTACGGCCTGCTCTTCTGGGGCATAGGAATTTCAGCCGAGTGGAGGCTTTTCTTTGGAACGGGCTTCTGCGGGGCACTAAGCACTTTTTCGACGTTCTCCTACGAGACTTTTTCACTCCTGCGCGAGAGGGAGTACTCTTTGGCCCTTCTGAACATCTCGGCAAACGTTATAATCACAATAGGCCTAATATTCCTCGGGTTCGTCCTTGCAAGGAGGTGATCTTGTGGTTGAAGTCGAGCACTGGAACACGCTTCGCCTTCGCATCTACATAGGTGAGAACGACCGCTTTAACGGAAAGCCCCTCTACAAGGCGATAGTGGAGAAGCTCCGCAGGATGGGCATCGCCGGTGCGACCGTCTACCGGGGCATCTACGGGTTCGGTAAGAAGAGCAAGGTTCACTCGGCTGACGTTATGAGGCTCTCAACGGACCTCCCCATAATAATAGAGGCCGTTGACAGGGGATACAAGATCGAGAAGGCCATAGGGGAGATAAAACCCATGATACGAGATGGAATGATAACGGTCGAGCCGACAATAGTCGTGTGGGTGGGAACGAAGGAAGAGGTGAGCAAGTTCGAAGATGACGCCGTGAGGGAGCTCTGAGCCTCCTAAGTATTATATATGAGTTAGTGCAACCCCTTCTGGAGGTGCCATCATGCTTCATCATGTTAAGCTTATTCACGCCACCAAGAGCCGGAAGCTTCTCGGGAAGAAAATCGTCCTTGCAATTCCGGGCAGTATAGCAGCTGTGGAGTGCGTCAAGCTCGCGAGGGAGCTGATAAGGCACGGCGCAGAGGTACACGCCGTCATGAGCGAGAACGCCACCAAGATAATCCACCCCTACGCGATGGAATTCGCCACTGGGAATCCGGTCGTGACGGAGATTACAGGCTTCATAGAGCACGTCGAACTCGCCGGGGAGCACGAGAACAAGGCCGACCTAATCCTTGTCTGCCCCGCCACTGCCAACACGATAGGGAAAATCGCCTGCGGCATAGACGACACGCCTGTTACGACCGTCGTGACAACGGCCTTCGCCCACACGCCCATCATGATTGCCCCCGCGATGCATTCCAGCATGTACGAGCACCCGATCGTCGTTCAGAACATTGAGAAGCTCAAAGAACTCGGCGTCGAGTTCATAGGGCCGAGATTCGAGGAGGGCAAAGCCAAGGTTGCGACGATGGAGGAAATAGTCTACCGCGTGATCAGGAAACTCCACCCAAAAACGCTCGAAGGAAAGCGTGTTCTCGTAACGGCCGGTGCGACGAGGGAGTACATAGACCCCATCCGCTACATCACGAACGCGAGCAGCGGCAGGATGGGAGTGGCCATAGCGGAGGAAGCCGACTTCAGGGGGGCCGAGGTAACGCTCATCAGGACGAAGGGGAGTGTTCCGAGCTTCGTGGAGAACCAGATTGAGGTCGAGACCGTCGAGGAGATGCTCCGGGCGATAGAGAACGAGCTGAGGTCTAAAAAATACGATATCGTCGTCCTCGCAGCGGCGGTTAGCGACTTCCGCGTTAAGGAAAAGGCCAGCGTGAAGATAAAGAGCGGAAAACCTCTGACCCTTGAGCTTGAACCAACGCCGAAGATAATAGACAGAATAAAGGAACTCCAGCCGGACGTTTTTCTGGTTGGGTTCAAGGCAGAGACCGGTCTGAGTGATGAAGAACTCGTTAGAGAAGCGAGAAAACAGATTGAACGGGCAGGAAGTGACCTCGTTGTGGCCAACACGCTCAGGGCCTTTGGCAGCGAGGAGAACGAGGTCGTTCTCGTGGGCAGGGACTTCACCAAGAAACTGCCCAGAATGAGCAAACGCGAGCTGGCCGAGAGGATCTTTGATGAAATAATTTCAATACTTGGCTGAAAAGGAAAAGCCTTTTCTGCACTTTAACCAACTTTTTTTGAAAACTATTCGGGGTGATACCATGGCGGCTCTGAATGAGCCCCTTTCATACATAGGGATTACACCGTTCCAGATAATCTCCGCGCTGATTATTCTGGTGGCCGGTTACGTTGTGTCAAAGATTCTGATCTCGCTCTTCAAAGAGAGCATAGGGAAAACAAAGCTCCCGCCTCTTGTGATGGAGTTCCTTGCCAGGTTCCTGTCGATACTCCTGTACATCATTGTCATAATAGTAGCCCTAGGTGCGGTAGGTATCTCCGTATCCCCGCTCATTCTCGGCCTCTCGGCCGTCGTGGGCTTGATTTTGGGCTTTGGCCTGCAGGATACCCTCACGAACCTCGCAGCAGGAGTCTGGATCGCCGCACTCAGACCGATAGACATTGACGAGGTTGTTGAAGTTTCCGGCCAGGTTGGAAAGGTCAGCGGCATTGGTTTGATGTCAACGGTACTCATGACGCCGGACAACAGGATAATAACCATACCCAACAAGCTCGTCTGGGGCAGCATAATTGTAAACTACACGAGGATGCCCACCAGAAGGGTTGATGTGGACATAGGCATCGCCTACGGAACTGACCTCGACAGGGCGATAAAGCTGGCGATGAACCTACTGAAAAACCATCCCAAGGTTCTCGATGATCCCGAACCGGGAGTTGTGATAACAGCCCTTGCCGATTCGTCGATAAACCTCCAGCTCCGCGCCTGGACCAGGACAGAGGACTACTGGGAGGTCAGAGGCGACCTGACAAAGGGTATCTACGAGCTCTACACCAAGGAAGGAATCGAGATTCCCTTCCCGCAGCTCGACGTTCACGTGAGGGAGATGCCCAAGTGACACCACAGTTCCTGGGCGGCCAAGAAAGATTTTTGAACTTTGCCGTCCAGTTTTATTATTGTCAGAAACCGTTACAGAGTGAGCCGGGATGGTGGTAATAGGGATAACCGGCTTTGAGGGCAGTGGAAAGACCGCCCTGACAGCAAATATTGGGGCATGCCTAGCCATGAGAGGCGTCAGGACTCTTCTCATCGACGCCGACCTGTACTTTCCGAACCTTGCGTTCCAGTTCGGGGTCACACCGAAGTACACCATCCACTCCTATCTTGAGAACCCCAGGATGGATCTGGAATGGCTGACGTACCCCTATCTGGAAATCAAGAACCTCCACCTCCTCCTTGGCGACCCAAACGCCCCCATCAGACACAGACTGTCGTTTAAAGGCCTCAACACACTAATTGAATACTTCAAAAGTGCATACGGTGCGGTTCTTGTTGACTTTCCATCGGGTCTTCCAATAGACGCCCACCCCATCGTTTCCGAGCTTGATTACCAGGTACTGGTCATAGACCCCAGCACCATCCCCCTGAGGAATCTCAACGACTGGGTGGATTCGGCAATCAGAAAGTTCCTTCATCTCGGGATCGAGGACTTCTGGGTTATACTCAACAAGCCCCTCATACCTGAGAAAAACCTCGAAGCCCTGGAAAAGTTCATCTCCGAGGAACTGGAGGTCCCGCTCCTTGGAACGGTTCCTTATGACCCCTCCATCCTGGAGGGCACGTACAACGGCATCCCCATATGCGCCTGGAGGGATGAGCTGGGAGTCATAACCAAGCTTTCCTACACGTTTGAAGAAATCTTCTTTTAACCTTCCGAAAGCCTGATAAACCCGGAAAACTCCCTCCCTTTGGTGGTTCTTATGAAGAAGATAGGCATAATCGGCGGAACCAGCCCCGAGGCAACGTGTTATTACTATAAGAAATACCTGGAGATAAGCCGCGAAAAGTTCGAACCCTACGTCTTCCCCGAACTGATAATCTACTCGATAAACTTCAAGGAATTCATCCACAACCCTAACGGCTGGGAGGGGAGGAAGGAGATACTCATAAACGCCGCCAGGGCGCTTGAGAGGGCGGGGGCAGAGATAATATCCCTATCGGCCAACACCCCGCACATAGTCTTCCCCGACGTTCAGGCCGCCATCGGTGTTCCAATGGTGAGCATAATAGATGCGCTCATAGAGGAAATGAAGAGGAAGGGAGTTAAGAAAGTTCTCCTCCTCGGCACCAAGACGACGATGACCGCGGACTTCTACAAGAACGCCCTCCGCGAGGCAGGTTTCGAGGTGGTCACTCCCAGTGAGGAGGAGATGGACGAGCTGAACAGAATAATCACCGAGGAGCTGATGTTCGAGAACTTCATCAGCAGGGAGTGGGTGCTCGACCTCATCAACCGCTACATAGAGCGGGAAAACATCGAAGGGGTCATCCTCGGCTGCACCGAGCTTCCGCTGATAGTCAAATCCGGCGATGTGCCGGCGGAGGTCTTCGACACGGTGGAGATACACATGAGAAAGCTCATCGAAGTTGCGAGCGAGTGATTTTTAAGCCCTTTTCTTCCCTTTCCTCCAGGTGGGAGAGATGGAGATCAGAGAGTTTCAGGACATGATCAGGGAGATTTATTTCCACAAGGACTCTAAGCGGGGCGTTGAGAGAACCTTCCTCTGGTTCGTCGAGGAAGTCGGAGAGCTGAGCGAGGCGATAAGGAAGAACGACCGCGAGGCGATGGAAGAGGAGTTCGCCGACGTTTTAGCCTGGCTCGCCAGTTTGGCGAACCTCCTCGGAATAGATATCGAGGAGGCGGCAAAGAGGAAGTATCCCGGCGTCTGTCCATACTGCGGGAAGAACCCGTGCGAATGCGAGGAGAAATGAGCTTTATTTTTTGACCGCCTTTTCGACCGCCATCTTAACGGAAAGACTTTTATACTTTCGGGCGCACTATTCTATGCAGTAAACCGAGGTGGTGTGCATGCATGAACTCGTAGAGTTCGCGGTTGAGAAGGCCCTCGAACTGGGGGCGTCCTACGCCGAAGCGCGCTTTGAAGAAAAGAACGGCACTTCTCTGGCGATGAAGAACGGAAACCCCGAGGGCCTGTCAATACTGGCCGAGAAGGGCATTGGCATAAGGGTTCTCGTGGACGGGGGAATGGGCTTCGCCTCGACCAATGTTCTCACGAAAGAGAGCATCGCCGAGGCCGTTAAGAAGGCTGTGAAGCTCGCAAAGGCGGCCTCCAAGGTGAGGAACGAGCCGATTCGCTTTTCCGATGAGGACTTCCACGAGGTCTACTATGAGGTCAAAATGCGCAAGGACTTCCGCGACGTCTCCCCCGAGGAGAAGCTCGAACTCCTAAGAAAAATCGAGGAGGAGGTAAAGGCCACCGGCGTGAACGTGCCGATGCGCTACCTTGGCTACTCCGACCAGGTGTGGCACAAGATAATAGCCAACAGCGATGGAGCGTTCATCGAGAGCGTCATTCCG